>JAAYVF010000029.1 GCA_012517325.1 Myxococcales bacterium
AAAGCCCGATGCAAAACGGAAAATCGAAAGGGAACAACCAACTGGACGTGGGTCTATCAGGCCTCGGCTCCGAACTCTACGTAACCAAGGGGACATTTTTGCTGCACAGTTAAGGGGACATATTGCCTAAGTATAAACAGTGTTTGACTTTCCAGATCACACTCTTCCAGCATTTGAAGATAACTAGAACAATCCGCCTGACAGGAAGCGGTTGGAGCAGGATATGACTCGTTCGAATTGGAGGAATGATCATCATTCGACTCCTCATCGCAAGCAGTAGCCCCGATAAAACAAAGAGCGATGCAGATCGCGAGATATCCGCGTATATTGGTTTCCACTGTTCAACCCCTCTTCATGGATTGATTTCATGGACAAGATTGAGCATTTATGACATTCAGTTTAGCGAATTTTTGTGCGAACAGCTAGAATAGGTCGCGAAAAGATGAAGTATTCACGAAAAGTTGAACCATGAAAGACACGGCAGAAAAAATCCTGCGGCGAATCGAGCAATGCCGCGACCATTCACCGGTCTTGGTATTCGATTTGGACAGCACGCTGTACGACATCTACGAGCGCGGCCAGGTCATTTTTCGGGAAGCCGTCGCTTCGTTTCCCGCCCTGGGACCGGTTTTGCAAAAACTGGCGAAGCAGCGTATCGGCTGGGATTTCCTCGCCGATTTCCGGCGGGCCGGGCTGACCGACGAGGCGCAATTGCAGGCGATTCACGCCTTTTGGCAAGAGCGTTTCTTTTCCGACGCTTATCATGTCCACGATCGGCCGATGCCGGGCGCGGTGAATTTCGTCAACCGCTTGCACGATGCCGGGGCAATCGTCTGCTACCTGACCGGGCGCGATTGGCCGAACATGAAGACCGGCACCGTCGCCAGTCTGCGGCGCTTTGGTTTTCCGTTCGGCACCGACCGGGTCCGCCTGCTGATGAAAAATTCGCAAAAACAACCCGACGCCGATCACAAACGCGCGGCGATCGCCGAAATCCGCCGCCTGGGAGAAGTGATCGCGGCCTTCGACAACGAGCCGGAGTTGGTCAACCTGTTTTTCGATTCGTTTCCCGGCGCGCTGGTGGTCTGGATCGATTCGATTCACAGCCCGACCGCCGTCGTTCCCTATCCGGCGATCTTTCGCCTTCATGATTTTGAAATGAATGACGATGATTAAAGCAGACGGATCCTCATCAGCGACGGCTCGTTTACAGTCTCGCGGCTCTATGTTAATTTTCCGGATACCAATCCGGTGACACGAAAAGCCAATTGAGAGGGGAGCAAGGTATGGAACAGCGTCGTCAATTGCGGATCGCCCGCAATTTACTGGCAAAAGTCGCGCAGTCGGGCGGATCGTTCTTCGCTTACGTGCAGGATCTGGCGAAAAACGGCGTCGGCTTCACCTGCAACCGCCCCCTGGCGATCGGCGACGCCGTAGACGTGGCGCTCAATATTCCCGGCCAGCCGACCATCGCGCTGAAGGGTAAAATCGTCTGGCAGCGCAATCTGCCGGTCATTTCCCGGAACAAATACCAATACGGCCTGACCCTGGCCGAGCCCTCGCCCTCATTCGATCGTTATGTCGAAAACCAGCTCAAGCGCGAGTACGAACACCGGCGGGACGCCCGTTACACCGATATCCTTACGGTCGAAAACGCGGACGTCATGGATCTGCTGGACGCGGCCACCGAGGACATTTCGGCGGGCGGCCTTTACATCCGAACCGGCGCGCCGCTCGAAATGGGCAAGCAGCTCGAACTCAAGCTCTCGGGGCCGCAACTGGCGGAACCCCTGTTCTGTCTCGCCGAGGTCGTGGCGGTCTTCGACGCCGATCCCGACGATCTCGACCACCCCTACGGCGCCGGCGTGCGGTTCATTTCGTTTTCCGGGGACGGCGCCGACCGCTTCAAAGAATATCTCCGCGGCCTGGAAAGCCTGTTCCACTTCCATTGGCCGCCGCGCCAAGCACCGGCCGCGGCGCCGGAAGTGGAAATCGAAATCGAATAGCGCCTACCCCGCGAGTTTTTGCAGCAACCAGGCCAAGTTCTGACCCAGCCGCCGAAAGGTTTGCACACCCTCGTCGTCGTTCAGACAATCGCCCGGCAACCGGCCGATGCCGACGTTCCAGTAAAGCGAGCCCGGTACGATCATCTGGTTGATCAGAAAAAAGTGGTTGATCGCATCGAAGGTGGGGATACCGCCCGCCCGCCGCACCGCGACCACCGCCGCGCCGGGTTTGCGTGCCAGCAGATGGTCGTTGGACCGGTTGACGATGCCGACGCGGTCGATGAAGTTTTTCACGTGGCCGGTGACGTTGGAAAACCAGGTCGGCGAGCCGATCAGCAAAGCGTCGGCCGCGAAAATATTCGGGAGAATGTCGTTCAGGCCGTCGCCCTTCACGCCCACGCAGAGCCTGTTTTTCTTTTCGGCGCATTTGAAACAGGCCGTGCAGGGCTGCAGCTTGAGCGGCGCCAGATGAATGATTTCGGATTGAATGCCGTCCTTTTTCAGTTCGTCACATACCAATTGCAGGCTGATGAAGGTGTTGCCCTTCTTTTTCGGACTGCCGTTGACCGCCACGACTTTCATGCATGCCTCCTTGCCGGCCGGCAGAGACCGCCGTGCCGTCGAAAAATCGTTTCTGGCTTTGTATCATAGATGGAAGAGCGGCTGAATGAAAAATGTTTCGCTTTCACCCTTGACGAAAAGAACTTATTTGTCGTATTTATTTCTGGCAGGAGATTGCGTTCCGAAAAGGCATCAATGGAAATCCCGGGGGCATGGAGGTTGGCCATGTTCGGGAGAGTAGTCGCTTCTTCATTGTTCCTATCCATGCTGCTGCTGGCCGGTTTTCTTTTTCTTTTCACCGCTTGTTCCGACGACGATGACCCCGGATCAAGTCCGGGGCAGGCTCAAGATGATGACGATGACGACGACTCCGCCGACGATGATTCGGGCGCTGACGACGACGATGATAACGACGATTCCGCCGACGACGATTCGGGTGATGACGACGACGATAACGACGACGACGACAATGACGACGAGTACGCGCCGCCGCCCTCCGACGAGGTCGGCATTTTCGTCGCGCCGAACGGCGACAACGCCAACCCCGGCACCATGGCCCAACCGAAAAAAACCATCCAGGCCGCGCTGCTCGCGGCCGACGGCACGGAGAAGGTCGTCTTCGTCGCCGCCGGCCAATACGACGAAGCGCTGCTGATCGGTCGTTCGCTGTTCGGCGGTTACGACGCCGCCGACTGGTCGCGCGACCCGGCGGCCTATCCGACCATCATCAGCTCCGCGAACGTCAACGGGGTCATCCTCAACAACCTCACCGCCGCGATGATGGTTTTGGAGGGCGTCGTCGTGCAGGCGACCGATCATTCCACCGATTCCGAAGCCAACGGACTGTCGGTCACCGGCGGCGACACCGTCGTCAGCCGTTGCCGGATCACCGGGCCCGACGCGATCAACACCTACGCCGTGGGCATCCGCGCCACCGGCGAAATCGTTCTGGAAAAAAGCGAGATCGTCGGCGGCAACGCGCCCGACAACGGCGAGCTGATGCTGGCGGCCGGGGTCGGCGTTTTCAGCCAGCTCGGATCGGCCGTGATTCGTGATTGCCAGATCACCGCCGGCGACGCGACCGACAACTACATGACCCAAAATCCCTCGGAATCGACCGGGTTGTACATCGCCACCGGGCCGGAGATCGAGACGCGGGTCGTCCGGAACACGATCAGCGGCGGGCTTGCCTACGGCGACGCGGCGGCGTTCAGCGACGGCGTGGACCTGCTGACCGGCCGGGCGATCGTCGCCAACAACGTCATCCGCGCCGGAACGGCCGAAAGCGGCTGGCTGGACATCACCTACGCGACCGGCGTGCACACGCACATCGGCGACAACTCGCTGGTCCTGGCCAACAACACGATTTTTTCGGGGACCGCCGCGTTCGGGGTGGCGGTGCAATTGGAAAGATCCGCCGCGGTCGTCAACAACATCCTGTACGCCGCGGGGGGCTATTCACAATCCTATCCCCTCTACCTGATGTCGGTGAAACAGCAGTACACGGTGGACAACAACGATTTCTATTGTCAGGTGGCCGCGAAATGCGCGTTGCTCTGGGTCGATAACATCACGGTGAACGATCTCGGGCAGATCAACGCCGGCGCGTGGGACCAGTGCGCGGAAGCGGACGGCAATCTCGCGGTTTTACCCGGTTTCGCCGGCGCGGCGGATCCGCATCTGACCGCGGCCAGCCCGTTGATCGACGCCGGTTGTTCGCCGCTCGCTTTTTATTTCGGCCCCGATCTGAACGTCGACCTCGACGGCGAATCCCGCCCGCAAGGCGACGGCTGGGACATCGGCGCCGACGAGGTGCCGCCTTCCCGCTAGGCAAGTTGCCGTTTTCGCTGCTTGACACTCTCCGGCGGACAATGCGAAGGTAATGATTCACGGCTTAGTTGAGGTTATTTTGCGCATTATCCTTTACACCGGCAAAGGCGGCGTCGGGAAAACCACGGTCAGCGCGGCGACAGCCCTGGCCTGCGCCCGGCGCGGGCAGCGGACGATCGTGCTGTCCACCGATGCCGCGCACAGCCTGGCCGACCTGTTCAACCGCCCGATCGGTCCCGAGCCGATCCGCGTCGCGAAAAATCTGGATGTCTGCGAAATCGAGGTGCACCACGAACTGGCCAAGAACTGGGGCACGATCCGCGCCTACATCAAACACTTCCTGGCCAGCCGCGGTTACGGCGAGGTCATCGCCGACGAGCTTTCCGTCCTGCCCGGCATGGAAGACCTGTTTTCGTTGCTGCGCCTGCTGGAACTGGAGGAAAGCGGCGGGTACGACGTCGCGGTGATCGACTGCGCGCCCACCGGCGCGACCTTGCAGCTCCTGGGGTTCGCCGACGTTTTCGATTGGTACATGAATCGCTTCTTCGACATCGAGCGCAAGCTGGTGCGGGTCATCCGGCCGATGGCCGAGCGGGTCATCAAGGCGCCGCTGCCCGGCGACGAGGTGTTCGGGCAGATCGAACAGTTGTACCAGCGTATGATGGCCATCAAGAACCTGCTGACCGATCCGGAGCGCGCCAGCGTGCGGCTCGTCCTCAATCCCGAAAAAATGGTGATCGCCGAAAGCCGGCGCGCCTTCACCTGCCTGTGCCTGTACGGCTATCCGGTCGACGCGATCGTGGTCAATCGGCTGCTGCCGCCCGAGGCCGGGGGTTACCTGGACGACTGGTTGAAGGCGCAGAAGGAGCACCTGGATTTCATTCGCGTGGCCTTCGGCTCGCTGCCGCAATTGCAGTGCCGTTTGTTTCCGCGCGAGATGGTCGGCCTGGAGGCGGTCAAACAGGTGGGCGCCGAGATTTTCGCCGCGCACGAGCCCGGCGCGGTACTCGCCAACCACCGGCCGTTCGATCTCGAACCCGAGAACGGGTTCTACAAGATGCGGCTGCACCTGCCCGGCGTTTCGAAAAAAGAAGTCGAACTGCTGGTCAAGGAAAACGAACTGATCATCACCGCGGCCGGCTACCGGCGCCACATCCTGCTGCCGCGCCAACTGGAAGGATATCTGGTCGCCAAGGCGCGCCTGGACGGCGATCAGTTCCACGTTTTATTTACGAAGGATTCCGCGTGAACACGACCGATCCGGCCAACGAGAACAAGCCGCTGCACCTACCTGAGATCATGGCGCGGCTGGAAAACGCCAAGGGGCATTTTCTAATCGGCCAGCGCGAGGTGCTGACCGCCCTGCGCGAACTGGTGCAGTTGTTGGCCGACCTGTCGGGCCAGGCGCCCGAATCGATCGGCGGCATTCCGGTGTCGCTGTTCGCCGCCGCCGCGTCGATCATCGACTACCTGATCAGCTACCTGCCCGGCCCGCCGCCGGAGGAAATCGAACACGCCCGCAAGGAAGCGTTGGAGCAACTGATCGAGTTGATCGACAAGGAAGCCGAACACACCGGGCGCTTCGCCGCCGGCGAGCGCGACGTGCTCAAGGTCGAAGCGCTGATGTCGTTGAAGAAATTTCTGGTGCACGAAAAGGATTTCGGTCCGCAGGTTCCCAAACCGCGCATCACCAAGGTCGAGATCGAATAGCCGCTCAGGCGATTTCGGTCTGCCAGGCGCGCTGCCCCTCGCCCACCACCAGCCGCTCGCCCTCGACCGCCAGCCAGGACAAACTGGGTTTCGGACTGATCAGCGTGCGCTCGATGCCCATGCCGTAAGCGTGCCCGATCATCGCGCGATAGGGATCGACCAGGTAGATCAGATCGCGGCCCAGGCAACGGTGTACCTCGACGAGCCGATCGCCCGCGGCAGCCAGCAGATAGCCGTTGCCGTGCCGCCACCAGCCGACCATCCCGGCGTCCAGCGTGCCGCCTTGTGCCGCCCGCTCCGTGTCGATCAGGTAAAGCCGTTTGCGCTTACCTTGATCCAGCAGCGCCAGCAACCGGCGCGAACCGAGTTCGAGCACCGCGTAACCGTGATCGGGCACCTGTGTTTCCGCGGCGTGGAAGGTGAGCGGCTCGCCGCCGGGAAAGTGGACCGTCAAGCGGCCGTCCGCCTGTTCGAGCCGGACTCCCGGCGACGGGCGGGCGGCCTCGACCGGCTGCCAGGCGGGCCGGACCAACTCGCGCTCGAGCGGTAGGATGCGCTGGTGGTACACGGCCAGGACGGCGAGCAGCGCGGTTCCGGCGACCAGCAACAGCCAGTACCAGGCGTTCATGGTTGTTTCCGTAAACCGGCGAGGCGGGACCGCAGAAAGCTGCGCCGGCGGTCGCGCCGGGCCTGCCGCTGCTCGCGCTTGGCCACCTTGTCCGGGTTCGGCCACGCGCCCTGGGTCGCCGCGCCCAGCACGCCCGGCAGGTAGCGCCGCAGATGAAAGAAGCCGATGCCGGTGACGACCGCCTGGTAGACGCTGAGAATCAGCAGGAACGGATTGAGGACATCCACGCCGGTATGCACCTTGATCAGCAAAAACAGAAACAGGTAGTACTTCGACTTGAAGACGAACTTGAACGGCATGTCCATCACGTTGCGTGCGATGATGAAGACGATCATGTACAGGTAGGACGCCAGGTAGAGCCCGGCCAGCAGCGGGGTGGCGAAACCGAAATGCATCGCCGTCAGCGCCACCACCACCATCGAGGTGATGTCGTTGACGATGTCGGAAAGCGCGCCCTTGTCCGAGGCGTAGCGGCCGAGCCGCGCCACCGGGCCGTCCATCCCGTCGAGGAAAATGTGGAACAGCAGCACCGCCCACGCGGCCACGTAATATTTCAGCCCGAAGAGCGGAAAAAAGAAGAACGGCAACAGCAGAAAGCTGGTCAGCGTCAGGGTATCGGCGCGGATGTTGCGGCGCACGAAAAACATCGCCAGCGGCTTGAAGAGCTGGGTGCGGCGGTCGGCCACGCGATGGAAGTATTCTTCCTCCGAAGCCCCGAAATAATGCAGCTTGCTGCGGGTGGTGCTCATGAAAACCCCGTCCTTTCAGGCAATCTGCCTGGGGCCGCGCATGCCGTCAAGACCAGCTTCATCTGGACATGGAACCGAATGAGCCCGACCTTTCGACTGGATTGGATCAACCCGGTTATTCAAAGCGGGTTTTTCCCAAAAGGATCGCTCAGCGGTCGCGACCTTCTTGGTCGGATTCGGATTCCTCGATTTCGGATGGCACTCGCTCGACAGTTGGGATTTGCCGATGGATTCGGCTCTGTCAGGAAACCTCAATTTGAAAATATGAAGGAATTCAGGGGACACCCATCACCGCATAAAGAGGTGGCAGTTTCATTCGACAAACTCGTCGAAACCGATATCCCACCCGGCGCCCTGCGGGCGCGCCTCGCCGTCGAAATCAAAATGGATTTCCGGCCCGGCGTACCAGGGTGACGGATCGACGCCCGCATCGATGCACGGGCTGGTCGGCGCCAGATGCGCGTCGGCGGATGAAATGAAACCCGGATTGACGATCAGATTGCCCGCGGCTTCCCGGCAGCCTTCCCAAAGACATTGATTCAATTCATCGAGATCATCGATCGTCCAAAACCAGGCATCAATCAGATTTAAAGTATCGGCATTGCAGAAAAGATCGTTGTGGATCAGGGAAATCAAGTGCTGACCTTGATCGTTGATAAACAACATCGCCGCTTCGTTACTCGGGCCAAGGCTGAAGATGTTGTTGATCAGGACGACCTCGGAGAAGATGCCTATCCCCCAAGGGATATCGGCGGTTTGATTGATCAGCGTGTTGTTGATCAGCGTGGCGGGTCCCGCCGCCCAGACTACCGCCTCGGCGGTATTCCGATTCGGTTTGATGACCAGCAAATTGTTGACGGCCGTGACCGAACCCGAGTCATCGACCACCAAGGGGATACTGTTCTCCGCGGCCGATGGCCCGATTTCGATCTCGTTGCCGACCAGTAGAGCCATGCCGCCGCGAATCTCTACGCCATTCGCGGGGCCCTGGAACAGGTGGGGACCGGGAGTCGGCATGGTGCCAATGTGATTTTCCTCGATTCGGGTTTCAACGCTCGATTCGGTGTAAACCAAAATACCATAGGAATACGCTTCCGAGGCGGTGATGATAAACGCCTGATTGGCGGTCACCACATTGTCCCGGATCAAGGTGCTTCCGGCAAAGTAAACACGGATCCCGGCCGTCTTCGCTTTGGCAATGAAACCGGAGGCAATCGCCTGACCGCCGGTAATGCGATTGTGTGCAATGATGGCCTCTTCGCCACTCACCTCGACGGCAAATGATTCGTCATAGGCATAATAGCCAATGGCGACCGCATCGCCCCCGGCAATAGAAAACCCTTCCAGAATTTGCGGAACCTGGGCCGACCCGCCGGTCAGATTCACCTGCGTCCCGTCCGGCGACTGGATGGAGGTAAGATACGCCTCCGGATCTCGTTGCCAGTCGGACGGCCGGTAACCGCCAAACAGCGAGACGTTGCTGCTGAAACCTTCCGGATAAACGCCTTCCGCGACGAATACCGCCTTGTTTGCCGCTTCCGCCAATTGAACGCCCTTGGCAATGGTTTTTACTGGCGCCGCCATCGTGCCGGGATTGGCATCATTGCCGATGGTCGTCGACACAAAAATGCCGAGGTCATTCGTCGGTGGCGGGGCATAAAAATCCTCTTCCTCGCCGCCGGTATCGTCATCGGCGAGGTCGTCGTCGTCCGCCTGATCGTCGTCGATGACGTCATCATCCGCCGCCTCGTCGTCAGCCAGATCGTCATCTGTTACGGTGTGATCATCGTCGCCGGTGAGGTTGTTATTGTCATCATCATCATCGGAACAGGCGATAAACAAAGGATTTGAACCCAGAACCACCGCAAGCATCACGATCAACCAATATTTCCTCATTTTGGACCCTCCATATTGCCACGATGTTATCGAATCACTTTTCATCGCCAAATGCAAATTCGGCTCATGAAATCGATGACAGGCGCGAAAAGGAGCTTGGCGCTCCGAAACGGCAAAAGCACGGAATGAACGCCGGCGCTTCCAGGTATTGATCCCGGCGTGCGCACGGAAAAACAGCCATCATTTTTTATGATCGCGGCTGCTAAGCCTCTTACATTCCGCATTCGAGATTCCCCATTCGGCATTCCCCATTTCCCATTCGTCATTCCCCATTGCTCTTTCCCCGCTTTCCATGCCGCCCGGTTCATTGTAAACAGGAATCATGATCGTACTGGGCATCGAAAGCAGTTGTGACGACACTTCCGCCGCGGTGGTGGCGGACGGGCGCGTGGTGCGTTCGTGCGTCGTCAGCAGTCAGAATTCGTTTCATGAACGCTTCGGCGGCGTCGTGCCGGAGATCGCCAGCCGCGCGCATTTGGAGGTGATCGACGCCGTCTGCGCCGACGCCCTCGAACGCGCCGGCTTGTCGGTGCGCGAACTCGACGCCGTCGCGGTCACCAACGGTCCTGGGTTGCTCGGTTCGATTCTGGTGGGCCTGGGTTTCGCCAAGGGGCTGGCCTACGCCGCCGGGTTGCCGTTTTTGGGCGTCAACCACCTCGAAGGGCACATCGCGGCCGCGTTTCTTGACGCCCCGCCGCCGGAATTTCCGCTGGTGGCGCTGGTCGTGTCCGGCGGGCACACCCACATTTACGAGATGAGCGGCTTCTTCGCGCTGCGGCTGCTCGGCCAGACGGTCGACGACGCGGCGGGCGAGGCGTTCGACAAAGTGGCCAAGCTGCTCGGCCTGGGCTACCCGGGCGGTGTGGTGATCGACCGTTTGGCACAAACGGGCGACCCGCGGGCTTACGACCTGCCGCGGCCGATGCTCCATTCCGGCGATTCGATGATGAGCTTCAGCGGGCTGAAGACGGCGATCCGTCGCGTGGTCGAAGAAGCGGGCGGTCCCGACAAGATTTCCGTTCCCGATCTGACCGCTTCGTTCCAGGACGCGGTGGTCGATGTGTTGCTGCACAAGACCTTCGCGGCGATGGAAGCGGCCGGGCACCGGCGCCTGGTCATCTGCGGCGGGGTTTCGGCCAACAGCCGGCTGCGGGCCCGCGCGGCGGCGGAATGCGGAGCGCGCGGCTACGAACTGACCGTGCCCGTGCTGGCCTATTGCACCGACAACGCCGCGATGATCGCCGCCGCGGGCTACTACCGCCTCGCGGCGGGCGAGCGCTCCACCCTCGCCCTCAACAGTTTCGCCAACCTCGCCGAGGCCGGCCGATGAAGTGGCTACGGGCGAAGTGGAAAATTTTCTACGACCGCTTCATCAGCCTGCAGGGCACACCGGAGTCGATCGCGCGCTCGTTCAGCGTCGGTTTCTGGATCGCCTGGTTTCCGCTGATCGGCACGCACAGCGTGATGTCGTTCCTCGGCGGGCTGCTTTTCCGCGGCAACCTGCCGGCGATCTACCTCGGCTCCTGGTTGTGCAATCCGGTCACGATCCCGCCGATGCTGCTGGTCGAATACAAATTGGGCGAGTGGCTGCTGGGCGGCGAAATCAGCGCGGTCGAATTTCATCACCTCACGTTTCACTCGATGCTGGCCCTGGGCTGGGAAATCCTGCTGCCCATGCTGCTGGGCGGCGCCATTCTCGGCACCCTCACCGCGCTGGCCGGCTATTACCCGGTGAAACGCGCGGTGATCCGGGTGCGCGAACGCCGCGCCGCGGCCCACGCCGAGGACGAGCGATGATCGATTCGCCGCTCGCCAAGCAAAGCCTGGGACAGAATTTCCTGGCCGATCCCAACCTGGCGCGCAAGCTGGTCGAGGCGCTCGATCCGCAACCCGGCGAGACCGTGCTGGAAATCGGCCCGGGCACCGGCTCACTCACCGCGCCGCTGCTCGAAAGCGCCGATCGCCTGATCGCCGTCGAGATCGACGACCGCCTGGTGGATTACCTGCGCGAACGTTTCGGCGACCGGCTGGACGTGCGGCACCTCGATATCCTGCAACTCGACCTGACCGCGCTGGCCCGCGAAACCGGCCCGCTGGCCGTGCTGGGCAATCTGCCCTATTACGCCTCGAGCCCGATCCTGTTCCATCTGCTGGCGCATCGCCGCGCCCTCTCGCGCGCGGTGGTCACCCTGCAAACCGAACTGGCGGCGCGTTGCCATGCCAAACCGGGCACCAAGGATTACGGCAGCCTGACGATCCACCTGGCGCTGTACGCCGCCCCGCAGAAGCTGTTCAACCTGCCGGCCCACGTGTTCCGGCCGCGGCCGAAGGTGACCTCGACGGCGTTGCGGTTCGACTTCCGCCGCCCGGCGCCCGTCGTGCCGCGCAGCGATCTGAGCCTGGAGCGCGTCGTCCGCGGCGCCTTCGGCCAACGCCGTAAAACCTTGCACAATTCCCTGAGCGCCGCCTTCGGACGGCCGCTCGCCGACGAACTCCTCGCCCGCGCCGCCATCGACGGCCGCCTTCGCGCCGAGGCGCTGGCCCCGGCCGATTTCGTCCGGCTGGCCGACGCGCTGGAGGAATAAGGCTCCAATTACAAACCAGTAAAATAAAACCGCTCGTACAACTCCAGGGGTTTCCGCCCCTGGCTAGGATCGCGAAGGCGATCGTTCGCCTGTCAGTGACAGGCTTTACCGGAACCCGCAAGGCGGGTGACAGAGCATCGCCCATGTGGGCGATGGTCGTAGCCGTGGGCGGAAGCCCTCGGCATGATCGCGACGACTCCGAGGGCGCCTTTGCATTCGGACTGACGAATCACCCTCACCCCGTGCGGTCACCGGACAGTTGCCGTAGCATTTTGAGCAGCATTTCGCCGTGTTGCGTGACCCGCGCCTCGCTCATGCCCTTGATCGCGGCCAGTTCGCCCGTGGTGCGCGGTTGCCGCAGGATGATTTGCTCGAGTTCGCGGTTCGAGCAAATGACGTACGGCGCCAACCCCATTTCCTTGGAGCGGGCGTACCGCCACTCGCGCAGCTTCTCGAAAACCTGCATCTGCTCGGGCGACAGCATTTCCGGCTGATAAGTCGGCCGTTCGCCGCCGTTTTTCCCATTTTCCGCCGGCGCGGTTTTCGCCGGCTCCCCTTGTTTCGGCGCCGGCGAGGCCGTCGGGCGTTGACCGTTGGCCGGGATGGCCTCTTCGTGCAACACGAGCGCGACATAGACCTGACCGTTGAGCTCGAAGAGATGATCGGATTGCGTGAAAACCCGATGGGTCTGGAGAAACCGGTCCAACGGCCCGTGATCGAATTCGCCGGCCTGCTGATTGAACGGCAAGGCTATCACTTTCATTTGGGTCCCCTTTTTCGTCATTTCAAATCCGTTTTCGAAAAGGTGCATCGCAAACCCGATGCCAAAACTCTCTCCGGCGGCTAACTTCAACGGATGACTAACCTTTTCGACCGTTTCGGTGTCAGTGGAGGGTCGGCGGACCGTCCGTGTTTCAGAGGTCGCCATCCGAAAGCCGGAACGCCGGAACTTGCGGAAGCCGGTCAACCGTGTTAGAAAGCGCGGGATTGTACAGGAGGTGGGATGCGCAAGCTGTTCAGCCGGCTCAAGGCACTGAATTGGCGCCAGGTTTTTCTTTATGGCGGTCTGTTCAGCGTGCTTTTCGTTTTCTTCCTGTACCTGACGTTTCCATTTGAAGTCGTGCGCGATCTCATCGTCGAAAAATTCGAAAGCCAGGGCAAATTCGAGGTCGCCATTCAGGATATCAGCCCGTTCCGGTTGTCGGGCGTCGAAATCAAAGGGCTCAAGGTCACCGATCCGGAAAAGGCCGGCAAGGTTTATTTCAATCTGGACGACGTCCGGGTGCGCGTTCGCCCGACTCAATTATTGCTGGGCCGCCTCTGGCTGGATTTCGATCTCTATGCCTACGGCGGCGGCATGGCGGGTTCGTTCTGCAGCCACAGCGGGACCGTCGACCTGGCGGCGAATTTCATCAATCTGACTCTGAGCAAGTACAACCTGCGCGATCTGGTCAGCCAATACGGCCAGTTCGACATCGACGGCGTGCTCAACGGGGATTTCAACATCCATTTCAATCGCACGGCGCGACAGGGCAACAGCGGCGCGGTCAACCTCAGTTACGACAAGCTGCGTCTGGTCAACGTCACGCTCATCGGCAAGACCATTCCGAACCTGACCTTCGAACCGGGCAAGATTTCGCTCGAATTGAAGCACCGCAATTTCAAGATCAACGACTTCAATCTGAAGGGCAACAACCTGGAACTCAGCGCCGGCGGCCAGATTTTCATCAACGACACCAACCCGACCAAGAGCAGCCTGTCGCTCAACCTGAAAATGAAGCCGTCGGCGGAAGTCGAGGACGCCATGGGCCTGCTGGCCTACGGACTCGGCGAACCGGACGACAGCGGCTATTATCAGGTCCGGCTGAACGGCCCGCTGGACAAGCTGCGCACCGGTCACTGATTTTTTATTCCGCCAAAAGCGAAACGATTCCCTCGCGAATGATGTCGTTCGCCTGCCCGCTGATACAGTATTGCTCCTCGTAAAAATCCGGATGGTCCAGCCAGTGTATGTCCGAGCCCGGCACCAGGTAGCCGTACTCGTTGTTGGCCAGACCCAGATCCATGAGCAGGTGGCCTTCCGGCAACGCGGAACGATAGCCGGTCATCGCCGGGAAAACGGAGACGCCCCACGGCGCGCCGAAATCGACGGACGTTTCCGCGCGGCCGACCGACATTTCGGCGAACGCCTCGCCCGGCAGGGTCACGAAGTGCAACTGGCCGAGCGCAAGGTGAATCAGCGGCTGCACGGCGCAACCGAACAACCCGCAAAACCAGGGCCGGCTGGTGTCCAAATCGTCGTACGGCTCGACCAGGCCCGTCACCATCGCCAGGATATGGATCGGATTGAGGACCGGAATTTCGACCACCGTCGATTCGACGGCCAGTTCCGCGTCGATCTCCCGCGGGTCTTCCAGGGCGGCCGTGACCGAATCGGCGACGTTGTAACCCAGGCTCCACATTTTCTCTTCGCTATTCTCCGAAACCAGCACCGGGTCGTCGCCGCTATACACCGGCTCGCCGTCGACGGTGTACAAGGGCACCGGCGCATCGAGCGGCGTCAACAGGCCGCCGACCGTCCCGGAAAAGTACACGCAGACGCCGCCGAAGACCTGTTCCAACTTTTGCCGCGCCCAGCGCGGAAAATCGGCCGAGTAACGGTTCATCCAGATCAGCACTTCCGGATGGCTTTGCCAGTTCACCACCGTGGCCACGGTTTGGCCGTCGCCGTCGAGCAGCCGCGCGGCGGTCAGGCGATCGTTGGTCACCACCGGCTGGCGCGAGTCTCTTTGCAGGTGCGGCCAGGTGGGATCGGCGCTGGTCATTTCCGTTTCCGCCGCCTGCACCGTCACCGGCGTCATTTGGCCGGCCAGTTCCACGACCAGGTCGGTGATCGTGTCCACCAGAAAATGGATGTAGGTCGGGCAGCGGCCGGTGTGGAAAACATCGGCGCCCCAGATGCCCATGGTGTCGGGCGCCTCGTGCGTGTGGGTGCTGGAAAGAATGACGTGATTCGGATCAACCCCATACCCGGCGAGCGACCGCGTCACTTTTTGCACGTCGGGCTGGCTGAGGCCCACCAGGTCGAGCGACACCAGCACGGCGTGCACACCGTTGTATTCGAGCACGATCGCGCGCGCCTCGAGGTCGTCGTGCGTGTCGGTGGCGATGCGATTCAGCGCCGTGCCGCCCATGTACTTGGGACACGGATGATTCAAGTCGTTCAGGGTGATCACCGCGTAGCCGGCCGCCGCGTATAGCTTGCCGTCGTGCGGATTCTGGAAAATCGGTTCGACGGTATCGTCGTCGTCATTGTCATCGTTATCGTCGTCATTGTCATCGTTATCGTCGTCATTGTCATCGTTATCGTTATCGTCGTCGTTGTCATCATCATTATCGTCATTATCATCGTCGTCATCGTCGTCATCGTCATCATCATCGTCATCGTCATCGCCGGCATCATCATCGGTTCCGCTGCCGGAATCGTCGTCCGTCGCGACGGTATCCTCCCGGTCGGAATCGCCGCCTCCGGCGCATCCGGTCAAGAAAAAACCGAGCAAAACGATCAGCAGAGTAAAATATCTCAAACCTTCCCCGCTTAAAATAAATTGGATAACCGCTAGTGTTCTTGCGACCACGGCAAATGTCAAGGCACGGCCCGGCGCGCGGCGGCGGCTTGTTTCAACCAACGAGACATGTCAGGTTAGGCCGCATGAAAAGCGGCCCCGACACCGCCGGATTGCGCGCCTTTTTACAGGAAGAACTGCGCGTTCCGGTCAAATTGGATATCACGCGGAACCGGCGCACGATGGTGAGTTACCGGTGGACGCCGGAGGGACTTATCCTGCGCGTTCACGAGATGTTTCTGGTGGAAGACCTCCGACTTTGGCGGACCCTGGCCGCTTTCTGCCGCCAGCCGACCAAAGCCGTCCGCGAAGCGCTGGACCATCACATTCGCGCTCATTCCGGCGAACTGGACTCCTCCCGGCGGCGCGCCACCCGTTTGCTGCAACTGGAAAGCCAGGGCCAACATCACGACCTGGCCGAATTCGTCGCCAAGCTCAACGCCAAATACTTTAAAAGACTCTGCGACGCTAAAATCACCTGGGGTAAGGAGCCGGTGAAAAAGAAGCGGCGGAACGGGATCCAGCTCGGTTCCTACGATCCGGAAACCAACATCATCCGCATCCACCGTGTGCTCGACGCGCCGTGGGTTCCCCGCTACGTGCTCGAATCGTTGATTTTCCACGAGATGTTGCACTGGATGTTCCGACCGCGGCACGACGGGACGCGCCGGGTCATTCACGGCCGCGCTTTCCGCGAAGCCGAGATCGCTCATCCGGCCTACGAGCGCTCGCGTCTTTGGGTGGCGCGAAATCTGGAAAAATTGCTGAAAGGCTGAACCGCCCTCATCGGCTATACCTTCCGGCCCTTGAGTCTGTTAGAATTTCCACGATTCCAACAACTCGGGAGGCGCCGGATGCCTGAACGCTTGGTGCTTGCGTTGCTCGTCGTCTTTTTCGCGATCGGCTGCGCGACCGCGCCGGTCATCCTGACGCCGGCCGGCGTCGCCTGCCGATCCTACGAAAACCCCGCTTTGAAAATCCGCCTGCCGCTGCCCGCGGATTGGCGCGCCGACTGGAAAACCGAGCCCACCGCCATGCTGACCGTCCACGCGCCGGACGATTCGGCGTCGCTCGTCGTCACGCTCGATCCCCTGGCCTCCTCGGCCGAAAAAGTGCTGGAAGACGCCCAAAAGTACGCCGAGGCGCGGCAGAAATCCGCCGCGGCCGAACCGCTCGAAGGAAAATTCAACGGCCACCGCGCCATGGGCTATCGCATCCGTGACGCCGCCGGAACCATCACCGTCTTCGCCATCGACCACGACCGCGGCATTTATCTGCTCATTCTGACCAGCCGCTCGACCGCGAACCAACAAACCCTGGACTTCATCCTCGAACGGCTGCTTTTTATCGAGGAGTAAAACCATGCGTTCTCGTTGGCTGCTAATTCCGCTGTTTCTTTGGTTGGCGGGCTGCGCCACCCTGCGGCCGACCCCGGTGGAATTTCCGCCGCTGATCAGCCGCAACCTGATCGCCCAGCAATTGTCCGGCCTGCCGCTGCAAGTCTCGCTCGATCCGTCCTGGGAAATGGTGCACAACCGGTTCGGCGATTACCTCTGGCGCGGCCCGATGCGCGTCACCGGCCGGCCCGAATTGCGTCTGACCGTCAGCCAGGATAGCCGTCAACCCTTGCCTACCCTGGTCGAAGCCGCCGCCCGGCTGCAAGGCGTCGAAGCGCCGACCCCGGCCAAAACCTACGTCGTCGCCGCACACGAAGGCTATTGTTCGTCGGGATTTCAGGGCATGGCCGAACGGAAGATCGTCGCCATCGGCTGGCAGGAAAAGGATTACACCTTCCTGCTGCTAGCCAGTTGGGTCGATAACGAGGACGGGTCGGCGCTGGCGACCATGATCGACGCCATCAAATCGTCGCCGCCGATATTGGAAGAAAACCGCCGATAAGGCGGCCGGATCAATTCTTCTTCAGCGCCGCGCGACCGACGCAGGCGATCAATCCCAAGGCCACCGACGCCAACAGCAAAACGCGGATGGTCCGGAAAAGCAGCAGCCACCACGCGCCGGAATCGTGTCCGGCGGTGGCCGGCGACCGGAACGGCAACCAGCCGGAGACCGTCAGGCGGTCGTTTTCCTGCCGCGCGTCGATCACCAGGCGGCCGATTCGACTATCCAGGTCGCCGAGCAGTTCGCCGGCCCGCGGATTGACTTTGGTCAGCCACGCGCCGGCATCGATGCTGGCCAGCGCCGCGCGATCGGCGGCGGGCGGCGCGGCGCGCTCGCCCAGATCCGGCGGGACCGCGCCGGCGAGCAGGCATTGCCGGTAATATTCGGCCGCCTCGGGCGTCGGCCCCAGAATCAGAAAATCGCCCGCCAGCCGCCAGTACAGCGACATTTTGTAAAAATACAGCCGCTGCGAATCCTGCAACAATTTTTGGGGATCGAGTTCGCCGCGGCGGATTTTCTCCAGCAGTTCGGCGGCGGGAGCGCGGTCTTCCGCGGGCAATTTGGCCAGCCACGGCGACGGGTCGACGTCGCCGGCCGCCCGGGTCAGCAGTTGCGCGACCGATTCGCCGTTCGGCCCGAGCGGCAGCCCGAGCAGCTTGGTCTGGGTTTCGGCGGATTTCGACATCGCGGCCAGCATATCCACCAGCTTGTTCTGGTTCGCCATTTGAAAAACGAAGACCGGCGATCCCGGCGTCGTCTCGGAGGCGGGCAGCGCCACCGCCATCTCCGGCCCGGAATATTCGAAGAACGTATTGAACATGAGCAGCGCCATTTTTTTCTGCAACGACTTCATCTCTTCGCCCGCGTCGACGATCCGCAACAGCAGCGGCGACAACCGCGAGGGCCGATCCACCCGCAAGCCGAGATAGGCCAGGGTTTGGTCGTCGGCCAGCGGGCGCGTCGCGAACGCGCCCGGCGCCGTGGCCAGCAAGGGGCTGACCGACTTGCCGGCGAAGGGCGCCAGCGTCAGGGTCAGATGCAAGCCGTCTTCCGCCAGCGTGGCCCGGGCGAAAGCGCGCTCCACCGCCCCGTCCTCAAGCAACAGGCGCGGATCGAAACCCGCCGGCGACACCGGCTGATTGAACAGGCGGCGGTTGAGCAGGTAAAGCCGCCCATCGCCGTCGCCCGCGAGATCCGCGCGATCGCGGCGCAGGTACTCCCGCAACAGGCGCGCTTTTTCGGGATCGGCGGTCGCGGTCGCCGCCGGCGATCCGACCGGCGACGGCAGGACGATCACCAGCCATTTGTCGCGCCATTGCAGGGAAACGCCCGCCTTCCCGAAGTCGCGCGCGAGACCGGCGAAGTCGGCGAACCGCCCCAGCACCCGCCCGGCAAAACCCAGATCCAACAGGATCCGATCTTGCGGATTTTCTTCTCCGCCGTTTGCCGGGGGCGTCGCGCGCAACAGATAGGCCGCGGAGACGAGAAAATCCAGCGCGGCGCGCGCGGCCGGTTTATGCAGATCCGCAAGCAATCGCGTCGTTTCCGCGCTCGATGCCTGGAATTCCGGCGCCGTCGATAAAAAGTCGAGCCAGCCGGCGCTTTGCAGCCGCCACAGCAGGCCGACCGGACGGGAAATTTCCATCACCCAATCGGCGTCGGCCGTTAAAAAATCCTCCACCGGGGTATAGCCGGCCGTCGCCGCCAGCAGCAACGCTGCCAGTAACAGCGCCGCAACCGCGTAAAGCAGGCGGGATTTCATCTCCGAGCCCCCCGAAACGCCGAACGCGAATGGTTGATTTAGGCGCCAAGCTACGGGATGATGGGGCGACGGTCAACCGCGCCTTGTGACCACTCCGACCGTATGCTAAGGTTCGGCACCTTAATTCCGGCGCGCGGGCGGCTTCATGAACGGCAAGAAATATTCCATCGTTCACGTCATCAATTCAGCCCAAATCGGGGGTGGAATGAAGCACGTGTACGCCCTCTGCCGCCATCTGCCGCGCGACCGCTTCGACCTGTGCCTCATCGCCGATCAGGGCCGTTTTCTGGTGGACGAACTGCGCGAACTGGACGTGCCGGTGCACTTCGTCCCGCTGATGAAACACCGCTTCAATCCGTCCGCCGTGTGGCAAATCGCCCGGCTCGTCCACCGCGCCAAGGCCGACCTGTTGCATCTGCACGGCACCCGCGCGGGCTTTTACGGCGCGTTGGCCAAACCGCTGGCCCGGGTCCGCCGTTCGGTCTACACCGTGCACGGTTTTTCGTTTCACAAGGACATCGGGCCGACGGGGCGGATGTTCTACCTGGCCGTCGAGCGGCTTTGCGCCCGGGCGCATTCGCGGCTCATCTCGGTTTCGGGCACTGACCGCGACGAGGCCATCCGGCTCGGCATCTGCCCGCCGCAACAAATCCAGACGATCTACAACGGCATCGATTTCACGGTTTTCGATCCCGGGGCGGTCAACGGCTATTTGCGGCGGACGTTTGGGATCGAGGCGCAGACGCCGCTCATCGGGACCGCCGCGCGCCTCGTGCCGCAAAAGGGCGTGGAATACTTCCTGGAGATGGCGCGCTTGATCGCCGGCCGGCGCGGGGACGCGCGGTTCGTGGTGATCGGCGAAGGGGCGCAGGAAGCGCCGCTCCGGCAGCGCGCCCGGCGGCTGGGCCTGGAGGATCGCGTCCTGTTCATCGGCCCGCAACATCGGATGCCGGAAGTCTACGCGGGGCTCGACATCTTCGTGCTCAGCAGCCTCTGGGAAGGGCATCCGCTGAGCCTGATCGAATCCCTGGCGATGGAAAAGCCGTCGGTCGCCTCGCTGACCAGCGGTTCGCCGGAGATCATCGACGACGGCCAGACCGGTTTTCTGGTTTCGCCCAAGGATCCCGTCGCGCTGGCGGACAAGGTGCTCTGGCTGCTGGATCACCCCGAACGGGGTCGGCAAATGGCGCGGGAAGGCCGGCGGCGGAGCCTGACCCGCTTTGACGAAAGCGCCATGACGGCCCAGACTCGGCGCATCTACGACGATTTGTTGGCCACCCGGTAAGGAGCGGGCAAAGCGTGGATTGTTCGATCATCGTCCCTTGCTTCAACGAGGAACAGGCGCTGCCGCTGCTGGTGCGGCGGATCGCCGATCTGCGCGAACATTGGGACTGGTCGAGCGAACTGGTGCTCGTCGACGACGGCAGCCGCGACGACACCTGGCTGACGATCCAGCGCCTGCGCGAAACGCACCCGTTCATCGTGCCGGTGCGCCACGCGGGCAACCGGGGCATCGTCGCCGGGTGGCGTTCCGCCCTCGCCGCCGCGTCCGGCCGCCACGTCGCGCTGCTCGACGCCGATCTGCAGTACCGGCCCGAGGATCTACCCGCGCTGCGGGAGAAGCTGCGGGAATCGATGGCCGACGTGGTCCAGGGCGCCCGGGTCAGCGAACCCAACCGCACGCCGCTGCGCCGGCTGATGACGGCCGGCCTGTCGCTGCTGCTCAACCTGCTGTTCGGCATGCATTTGAAAGACAACAAGAGCGGTTTTCTGCTCTGCCGCCGCGAGGTGCTGGCGGACGTGCTGGAGACGCGCTTCCGTTATCGGAACTTCACACATTTCATCGCCGTCGCCATCCACGCCCGCGGGTACCGCATCGCGCAGGTGCCCGTGGTGTTCGATCCGCGGGCGGCCGGCGAATCGTTCATTAAAAATCCCTGGCGTTTCGCCTTGCGTTCGTTGTTGGATTTTCCGCCCGCGTTGTGGGAATTCCGGCTGGCGCCCCGCGGGAGGAAAGACTGATGTGCGGTATTGCGGCCATTTGGGGCAAAGGCGAAATCGAGCCCATGACGCGTATCCTGACGCATCGCGGGCCCGATGAAGAAGGCTTTTTCCGGGACGGCCCGGTCCAACTGGGCAGCCGGCGCCTCAAGGTGATCGACCTGTTCACCGGTCGCCAGCCGATCCGCAGCGAGGACGGGACCTGCGCGATCGTCTACAACGGCGAGATTTTCAATTACCGCGCCCTGCGGGCCGAGTTGGAACCGGATTACCGCTTCGCGACCCAGAGCGACACCGAGGTGATTCTGCACGCCTACCGCCAATGGGGCCGCGATTGCCTGTCGCGCTTCAACGGTCAGTTCGCCTTCGCCATCTACGACGGCGCCCGGATTTTCGCCGCCCGCGACCGCCTCGGCGAAAAGCCGCTGTACTGGGCCCGCAACGCCGACGGCTTTTACCTCGCCAGCGAGATCAAGGCCCTGCTCACCCAGGTGCGAAGCGCGCCGCGGATCGACGAATCGTTCTGGGCCTTCGACGCGGCGCTCGCCCCGGACACGATGTTCGACGGCATTTACGAACTGCCGCCGGCGCATTTGCTGATCTACGACGGCCAGAACGTGCGGATCGAACGCTATTGGGAAATTCCGAAACCGGACCCCGACGCGCCGGTCGACGAGGACGAACTGGTCGAGGAACTGCAGGCGCTGATCACCGACGCCGTGCGCCTGCGCATGGCGGCCGACGTGCCGATCGGCCTGTTCCTCTCCGGCGGCCTCGATTCCAGCCTGATGGCTTCCCTGGCCCGGCCGAACGAAACCTTCATCTGCCGGTTCCCGCTGGGGCCGGCGTTCGACGAATTCGCCTACGCCGAAATGATGGCGGGACGGATCGGCGCGCGCGTGCACGTCGTGACGCCGACGGCCGCCGATCTGCAACGCGACCTCGAAACGATCGTCTGGCACCTCGACCAGCCGATCGCCACCGCCTCGACGATCAGCGAATTCAGCCTGGCCCGGCGCGCCAAGGAATACGTCACGGTCGTGCTCGGCGGCCAGGGCGCCGACGAAATCTTCGGCGGCTACGTGCGCTACCTGCTGATGGACCTCGAGCGCGAAGTGGGCGAATGTCCCGAACTGGCCAACTATCATTCACTCGCCCGCTTCTTCTGGCGCCCCGATCTCTTCGCCGATCCGGCCGCCCGCTATTATCACCTGATCCATCGCGCCGAGGTCGCGGACCCGCTACGGCAGATCGACCGGATTCGCGCCTATTTCCAGGCCGGGCGCAGCCTGATCGATTGCCTGGGCCTCGCCGATATCCATTTGTCGCTGCCCAGCCTGATCACCATGAACGACCGGGCCGCCGCCGCTTACGGCCTGGAAAATCGTTGCCCCTTCCTCGACCATCGCCTCGTCGAATTCGCTTTTCGCCTGCCGCCGCATTTGAAGGTGGCGCGTCTCGGCGCCAAAATCATTCTGCGCCGGGCGGCGCACGGCCGGATCCCGGCCGCGATCATCGACCGCAAGGACAAGAAGGGCCTCGTCGTGCCGATCCAGCAATGGCTCGACGGACCGCTCGCCGGGTGGGCGAAGGAATTGGAGCAATCGCTGGCCGCCCGCGGCCTGCCGCTGCCGCCGTCCGCCGGCCGGGGCGAGTTCGATCGCGGCCGCTACTCCCGGATCTGCCTGGAGTTGTGGTTCCGGCGTTTCTTCCCCGGTTGGCATGCCTAGCGTCACCGCCATCGTCGCGACGCGCGACCGCCCGGAGATGGCGGCCGAAGCGGTGCGATCGATCCTGGCCCAAACCCGCCCGCCCGAGGAGATCATCGTCGCCGACGACGGCGACGGCCGGACGGCGGCTGCCCTGGCCGCGCGCTACGGCGTGCAGACCACCCAAAGCTGGAAGCGCGGGCCGGCGGCGGCGCGCAACGCGGCGGCATCGCTGGCCGGCGGCGACTGGCTGGCCTTCTGCGACGACGACGACACCTGGCTGCCGACGCGGCTCGAAAAACAACTCGCGGTGGCGGACGCGGACACCGTGCTGGTTTTCGCCGACGCCGACCGCAGCGACGGCCGTCGGGAGTCGGCGGGGCGGAAACCCGCGGCCGGGTCGGTTTTTCGCCGGCTGCTGCTCGACAACTGGATTCCGACCAGCACCGTGTTGTTGCGCCGTGACGCGTTCGAACGCGCCGGCGGCTTTCATCCGCGTTTTTCTCCGGCCGAGGACTACGATCTCTGGTTGCGCGTCAGCCGGCTGGGCCAGGTTCGGTTTTTCGCCGAACCGCTGGCGACCTATCGCATTCATGCGGGGCAACTGCAGAACCAGCAGCTCGAGATGATCGGCGCTACCGTCGCCACGGTGGAAAACGCCTGGCGGGAAGGACGGCGCGAATACCACCGCCCGGCCGGGCTGTCCGGCCGCTTGCGGCGCCTGCATTTTCTGCACGGCCGCCTGCTGGCTCATCACGGCTTCCCGGCGGCGGCGCGCCGGGCCTATTTGCGCGCCTGGCGTTACGCCTGGTTCTATCCGCCGGCGCCGCTGTTCTGGCTCTTGAGTTTTATCGGAATTTAGTCGGCGGCGGCCGCGCTTTCGCGATCGGCGAGCAGCCGTAACGCCGCGCTCTGCCGCGCCGCGGCGAGCAGGGCGGCGCGCCCTTCCTCATCGCCGTTCGCCTGGGCGATCTCCTGCCAGGTCAACCAGGCGGCGACGAAATCGCGGTCTTCCCGCAAGCAGTTTTCCACGGCGTCCTCGGCCTCGCTCCAATCCTCGCGCCGCTGATACACCCGGGCGAGTTGCAACCAGGTGGCGGGATCGTCCGGCACCGCGTCCAGCGCCTCGTGCAGGTAGCCGATCGCCTCGCGCCAACGCTGTCGATCGGCGGCGAGGCGGCCCAACCGGCGATACGCTTCCACCGGCGGCTTGTCCGCCCGGCGAATCGCGGTGCGGTAGGCTTCGCGGGCGGCGTCCGGATTGCCGCTCCGCTCGTGCGCCTGTCCCAGCATCAACCACAAAGCCGGCTGTTCCGGATCCTTGCGCAGGGCGCGATCGAGCAACGTCGCGGCGTTCGCGGGATGGTCCAGGGCGAAATGGCTTTGCGCCAGCAGGGCCACGGCCGCGGCGTTGCCGGGATCGAGAGCCAGAACGCGATCCAGCTCGGCGGCCGCCGCCGACGCTTGCTTGAGCTGCATTTCCACCGCCGCCGTCGCCAGCCCGACGACGACCCGAATCGCGAGCCCGGGTTCGCCCGCCGGCCGTTCGCCAAGCCGGCCGGCCGCGGCGACGAACTGCGCCAGGGCCTCGGTCGGCCGGCCATGCACCAGCAAGGTTTCGCCGAGCAGATACTGCCCGACCGGGTTGTCGGGATGTTCTTGCAGATCGCGCTGGGCCTCCGAACGGCAACCTTGCGGTTTGCCGGTCGCCAGCAGCTCGAGGGCATAGAGGTTGCGGTCGTCGAACGGGGGCCGCGGCGGATCGGCCGCTTTTTGCAGGAGTTGCAACCGGCGGACGATCCCGTCGTCGTGGAGCGGTCCTTCCTCGGCGTAGGGACGTCGGATGAACGCGTCGAGGCTCGCCACTTTGGGGAGCTGCGCCGGCGGCGATTTCCAGACATTCGCGAACGGGCGGCCGGGCATCTGGGCCGACTGCGGCAAACCCAGAAACGCCAACGCCGTCGGCACGAAATCCGCCGCTCGCGGCGATTCCAACGTCGAGCCGGGAATGATGTTCGGGCCGTACAACGCCGCGATCCCGTGTCCGGGATGCGCAAAATCGCCCGTCGGCGTGCGGCCCGCGAGGTAGCTCGGATCGTCGGTGGCGATCAGGACCAACGTCCGGCTGTCCGCGAGTTCCAGCAATCGGCCGAGCGCTTCGTCGACCGCCCGGGCATACCAGCGCGACGGTTTGCCGAAATCCGGCGCCGCCGCCGCTTCGCCCGCGGCCAGCGCCGCGCCGGCATGGTGCCGGGCGCTGTTCAGGCCGTCGAGATACACCGCCAGCAATTGCAGGCGCGGCCAGACCTTGGCGGCCAGCGCGGGAACCTCTTGCAGCGAGGCCTGCGCCAGCCGGGAAGAAAAACGCCCACCGCGCGGCACCCGGCCGACGAACGAATCGTAATCGGGCTCGTGCGCGGGCACCGGCAACGCTTCACCAGCCAGTTCGGCCAGCAAGCCCATGCCGCGATAAAAGGCGAAATCGTCGTAAGCGACCTTGACGTCCGGCGGCACCGGGGCGCTGCCCGGCCAGCCGATCACCCCCGCGGGGAGGCGCCGCCGCGCGGCGATTTCCCACAACGTCGAACTGGCCCGCTCGGGGGCCAGCAACCGGCCCGTCTGTTCGTCCAGGCGAATCGGACCGGTCACGCGGTGCTCGGCCGGCGGCCGTCCGGTCGCCACCGATACCCAAAAAGCCGCCGGCGGTAACGGTTCGTCGCCGGTCAACGTTCCCGCCGCGCCTTTTTCGCGGAGTTGATTGAAATGCGGCGCCTCGCCGGCCTTCATCATGGCCTGCAAGAGATCCCAACTGACGCCGTCCAGGCCGATCAGCAAAACCCGCGGTTGCTTGGACAGCGTGGGCAGGCAAGCCGACAAGCCCGCCAGGAGCAGCAGAACCAGGAAAAGCGGGGTCATCCGACGCATGGCTGGGGTCATCCGGCAATAAAAATTAAAAAGGGGAGCCAGGCGAAAAAACCACCGTCAGGTGATTTTTTCGCCCGGCGAAAAACTAAGATGTCGATCGATGATGTTGCTTACTTGGCTTTCTTGGCCGGGGCTTTTTTGGCCGGGGCCTTCTTCGCCACCGCTTTCTTCGCCGGGGCCTTCTTCACGGCCTTTTTGGCCGGGGCCTTCTTGGCGACTGCCTTCTTCGCGGGGGCTTTCTTCACGGCTTTCTTCGCGGGGGCTTTTTTGGTCGTAGGCATCTCTTCCTCCTCCTCTTCCTTGTCTTTCTTGCCCTTGCCAAACTTGCGGAGAGCCATTGCCATCTCGCGCAAGCGCTGATCGACCAGACCATTTACCGTCCGGGGCGGATAGGTGCCGTCCGGCCGCCGTTCACCGGCGGGAACGCCGGTCAAAAGACTGATGCCTTCATCGACGGTGGCGACGGCCCACAAGTTGAACTTGTGTTTTTTCACCGCGTCGACGATTTCGAGGGGAAGCATCAGGTCTTCGACGTTTTGCACCGGAATCATCACGCCCTGATTGCCGTTCAGGCCGCGCGTCTTGCAGATTTCGAAGAAGCCTTCGATCTTTTCGTTGACGCCGCCAATCGGCTGAATTTCGCCCTTTTGGTTCATTGAACCGGTCACGGCAATGCCTTGATCGATCGGCAGGCCGGACAGTTCGGACAACAACGCGTACATTTCGGTGGAGCTGGCGCTGTCGCCCTCGATGCCGCTGTAATTTTGTTCGAAGGTGATGGAAGCATTGATGCTCAGCGGTTTGTCGCGCAGATATACACCGCGCATGTAACCCGAAAGGATCAACACGCCCTTGTCGTGAATCCGCCCCGACATCTTGCTTTCGCGTTCGATATTGATGATGCCGCTCGTGCCCAACCCGATCTGCGCGGTGATGCGGGAGGGATGCCCGAAGGCATAGTCGCCGAGCATCGTCACGGCCAGACCGTTGACCTGGCCGACCACGCCGCCAGTCGAGCTGATGAGGATCAAGCCCTCGTCGATCAGCTCTTGCAGCTTGTCTTCGTAAAGCGACAGGCGTTCGCGCCGCGCCGCGAGTGACTGGGCGACGTGCTGCTCGGTGATGAGTTTTTTGTTTTCCCGCCGCGCGTAGTAATCGGCCTCGCGCACGATGTCGGCGATGATCGAAAAACGGGTCGACAGTTTTTTTTGCCGCCCCGCCATCCGCACGCCTTCCTCGGTGATCGCGGCGACCGCCTTGGCCGTGAGGTGCAATAGGTTTTCGTCGGTGATGATTTTGTGCAGGAACGACGAGTAGCGCACGATCATCTCGGCGTTCTTTTCCATTTCGTAGTCGAAGTCGGCCTTGACCTTGAAGATCTTCCGGAAGTCCTCGTCGTAATGATAGAGCATCTGGAAGAGCCAGGCGTCGCCGATCGCGACGATCTTCAGGTTGATCGGAATCGGCTCGGGCTTCAGGCTCGAAACGAGCATCCAGTAGTAAGCGTCCCAGCCTTCGATTTCCAGTTCGCGGGTTTTCAGCGCCCGCTTGAGGTTTTTCCAGACGCCCGCCTCGGAAATCGCGTCGAGCAGGTTGATGACCAGCACGCCGCCGTCGGCTTGCAGGATGCTGCCGGCGCGGATCTTGGTGTAGTCGGTCGCCCAGTTGCCGAATTTGTTGATCTGCTTTTCGACGAAGCCGAACAGGTTTTTGTAGGTCGGCGTGTTTTCGATGATCACCGGCAGTTTGTCGGTCTGGGAATTGTCGACGATGACGTTGACCTGGAAATCGAGGAACTCGTCGGGGCCGCTCATGTCGGCGAACGGATTGGGCACCGGCTGTTGCGCCGGTTCCTCGTGCTCTTTGAAGCGCGTGATGTCCGACAGCACGGCTTCCTGCACTTCGTCGAGGTAGCGGAGCACTTTTTCGATCCGGTATTTCTCGCGCAGGTCGGTCAGCAGATCGGAAACGATGTGGTAGCCGTAACTCTGCTCGAGTTCGTTGAGCGCTTCGCGCATGTTGCGTTCGATCTGGCGCACTTTTTTCATGGTGCTTTCCAGTTCGTTGCGCAGCACGGCGTGCTGTTCCTTGAGGCGCTGCAACGTGTCGGTCGGGAAGTTGCCGTTGGCGGCCAGATTCTCGAGTTGTTCGAATTGCACCGGCTGACCGTCGATCAGCGGCAGGATCATCGGCCGCGTGAACGGGCCCATCTGCACCTGCACCATCGAGAAATTTTCGTTCTTGATGGTGCTTTCGAGCTGGCGGAAATTTTCTTTTTGCTGGTTGCGATGCTCTTCGATGATGGCGTCGCGGCGATCTTTGTATTCGGGGTTGTCGAAGATGTTCGGGACCGTGCGCTTCAGATCCTCGACCAGTTCCGCCATGTCTTTCTTGAATTCGGCGCCCTGCCCCGCGGGCAGTTTGATCGACCACGGCTTCTGCGCGTCTTTGAAGTTGTTGACGTAGATGATGTCCTGCGGCGGCGTCGCCATGCCGTTCATCTTTTTCAACAACGCCTTGATCGTCGCCATCTTGCCGGTGCCGGCGAGGCCGCTGACGTAGATGTTGTAACCGGGAGCCCGAATGTCGAGCCCCAACTCGATGGCCTTCAGCGCGCGCGCCTGCCCCAGCACGCCGTCCAGCGGCGTCGCGTCTTTCGTCGTCTTGAATTGGAAGCAGGCAGGATCGCAACGCCAGCGAAGTTGGTCGGGCGATAAAAGGAAGGACTCGCCGCTGAATCTCGCCATCTACTCCCCGAGTAGTTAATTCTTAGTTAGCTTTTTTTATCGCCATCGATTGCATTACGCAAGAAAAAAATTCACTTCGGCGATTTCTTCGCGGCGATTTTTTCCGGTGCGATTTTTTTGTTTCGTCATTTTCGTCGGGCGCGCGGTCCGGTTAATTTTTTCTCGCGGTCCGCGGCGCGAGATGGGCGGCGCGCTTTGGGAGCCCTTATTTTTCAGCACTGCGCGGCGCACTCGCCGGCGCATTGCCGCGGCCGCGCGCGCGCGGTGGACCGATGCCGTAAGTTTGTTGAATCATCGCCACCAGATCGGTCGGCAAGCGGTGGGGCGTCGCGTACCAATTTTTCGTGACGTACGTGCACGGCCGCCCGTCGACATCGCGATAAACCAGGCAGGTGCTGAGGTCGGCGACGGAAACGGATTCGTGCACGTGCAGCAGGCGTTCGCACGGAATGAGGGTGACATTGCGATCGTAGCGCTCGACGAAGAATTGCGGATCGAGGCACACGTAATAGCGCGCTTGAAACCAGCGCCGGTAAAGCGCGCGCCAGCCGGGGAAACCCATGAAGACGGCGGCGAAGAAACCGCAAGCCAGCAGCAGTTCCGCGAGCGTCGTCGGAAAACGATGCAACGCCAGGCCAGCGGCGCCCAGCACCATCACCGCGAGGCCGAGCGGCGCGAACGGCGCCGCCGCCAGAATGAACAGCCGGGACGGCCGGCGCAGGGGAATCTTGCGCTCACCGCTCCGGAGATCGATCTCCGCCAGCAACGTCCGCCATTCGGCGGGCAACCGACTGATGCGTTCGTGGATGATCGGCATGATTCACCGGCCGCCGCGAGCGGTTCTGATTCTGCTTCGTTCGCCGGACACAACAACCCCCGTCCTGCCGGTAGTTCCGGGGATGGCGAACGTCGCGGCTCAGCGTCCGACTTGTTGAAAAACGTAGGCCAGGATGAAAAGCAAAGTCACTCCCGACAACAAGACGATGGCGCGCTTGACGTTCACGATGTCCTCCCCGGATGTGTCGCTCGTCACCTACCGCAAAGGAGGTTCGCTGTCAATTGAAAACCGGCAGTGGATTCGCGGCGTCAAGAAACGTGGATGAATTCGTCGGCCGCGGCGACGGCGGCGGCGCGATCGCGATCGGCGTCGAACCAACGGATATCCCGGTCGGCGCCGAACCAGGTGCGTTGCCGTTTCGCGAATTGCCGAGTGCTGGCCTTGGTCCGCTCGACGGCCTCCCGCAACGTAAGCCGACCGTCCAGATGCGCGTGCAATTCGCGATACCCGATGGCGGCCTGGCTCGGCAAGTCCGGTCCGTAACCGAGCGCGCGCAATTGACGCACCTCGCGCAGCCAGCCGTTGGCCATCATCTCGTCGACGCGCTCATCGATGGCGACGGCCTGCGCGTCGCGCGGCAACGTCAAGCCGATTTTCACCAGGCGATAGGGCGCGTCGGCGAAGCCGTGCTCCGCTTGCCAACGGCTGAGGGGCTTGCCGGTCAGATCGAAGACTTCCAGCGCCCGTTCGAGCCGCACGTAATCGGCGGGATGAACTTGCGCGGCGCGCGGCGGATCGACCTCCTGCAAACGGCGGTGCAAACTGCCCGGCGTCGCGGCTTCCAGTTCTTTGTAACCGCGGCGCAGTTCCCAATTCGCGGGCGGCCCTTCCCACAAACCCTTGGTCAACGCCTTGATGTAGAGGCCGGTGCCGCCGGCCACGATCGGCACCCGCCCGCGCGCCGCGATCGCGGCGACCGCGCCGCCGGCCAGTTCGCGAAAGCGCCCGGTGCTGAAAGTGTCGTCCGGATCGGCGACGTCGAGCAGGTGAAACGGCACACGCGCGCGTTCCGCGGGCGGCGGTTTGGCCGTGCCGATATCCATGTGCCGGTAAACTTGCATCGAATCGGCGTTGATGATCTCGCCGCCCAGCCGGCCGGCGATTTCCAGGGCGAGTGCGGTTTTCCCGGTGGCCGTCGGGCCGCAGACAACGATCAGCCTGGGCCGCGCGTCCGTCATTCGGTTTACGGCGCGCCGACGACGGCGAAGGATTGCGTGTCGGGATCGTACAGTTCCGCCGTCGCCGCGGGATCGGGGGCGAACAGATCGACGGAGCGATTGCCACCGGTGACGAGCACGCGGCCGTCGGGCAGCCGGCCGATTTCGGGCACGGTGCGCGGCGAATTGAGCGCGCCGACGCCGACGAAGATTTCCTGGTCGGGCTGATAAAGCTCGGCGCTGTCGAGCACGACCTGATCGGCGATGCCGCCGCAGATCAACACCGTACCGTCGGCCAGCGCCGCGGCGCGATGCCCGCTGCGCGCCTGCAGCAGCGAGCCGGTGAAGGCGAAATACGGATCACCGGCCGGCGCGAACAGCTCGGCGGTGGCGACTTCGGCGCCGCCGGAGAGCGTGCCGGAAAAACCGCCGGCGATCAGCCAGCGGCCGTCGGCCAATTCGGTCAGCGTGGCGTTCAACCGCCCCGCCTGCATCGGCGTTTCGTGGTCGGGGATGCCTTGCAGGTCGGTGACGCGCAGGTTGTCGAGGCGCACCGCCGCCGCGCCGGGCACCGTCTGGAAGCCGTCGAAGCCGCCGAAGATGACCACCCCATCGCCGATCACCGCCGCCGTATGGCCGTAGCGCGGATTCGGCAGCACGTCGGTCAGCAGCGTGAAGGTCAGCGCCGCGGGATCGAACACCTACAGCGTATCCAGCGCGTTGACGCCGTCGGAACCGCCCGCGATCAGCACGCGCCCGTCGGGCAGCGGCGTCGCGGTGTGCAGGGCGCGGCCGATCTCCATCCGGTCGTCGACCAGGGTGAAGGTTTGGTCGTCGGGATCGAAAATCTCGGCCGAATTCAACGTCTGGGCGAAGCCTTCCTCGTAGCCGCCGACGAGCAGCACCCGGCCGTCGTCCAGCAGCGTCGCGGTGTGGCTGAAGCGTTCCTTGTGCATGCGGTTCTGCACCGCGGTGAAGCGTTCCGTCGCCGGATCGAAAATTTCCGCGCGATCCAGCGGCCCCGCGTGGCCGATTCCACCGGCGAGCAGCACGCGGTCGTCGGCGAGTGTCGTTTGCGTGTGGGCCAGCCGCGCCCAGACCAGCGAACCCGGCGCCGCCGCCGCGCGCGCCGACTCGGCGTAATTGGGCAATTCGTCGTAAGCGATCGCCTCGTAGTAGTAGACGCCGCCGATCGTCACATCATCGTCGACGAATTCCTTCACGTGCCGCGACAGGTTGGCGATCACCACGCCAGCGCCCAGCGCGTCGCCGACCTGGTACCGTTCGCTCCGCACCGGCAGGGCGTCGGGATAATCGTCGGTGGCGCGCACGATCAGTACGCCTTCCAGATCCTCGTTGGCGTCCTGCAAATCCTCCTGCAGATCCTCGTCGAGATCCTCGGTATTATCCTCGCCGGCGATGCCCCAGGTTAGCAGCACGTTGCCGGCGCCGGCTTCGGCGTCGAACGTTTCCACCACCAGGGGCGGATTGATGTCGGGATCCTCTTCCTCGGTGTCGACGATCCGCTCGGGGCAACCCGTCAAAAGCAGCGCCGCCCAGGCCAGCAGTACGCCGAACAGCAACCGCCGGCGCCAAACCCGCATCATAGCCATGCCTCCCGAACCGCTTCGCCGGTTCGCTCGTTTCATCACCTAACAAGCGGTTGAAAAAGGCCGTCCTGGCCTTTTTCAACCGCGCTCAACAAAAAGCGTGGTTTTTCTTTCGCTTCATTTTCGGCAACTTCGGAAGTTACCGAAAATGGCGATCCATCCATGGATCGCACGCCGGGTGTTTCTCAACACCCGGCTAATTGTCCTCGCTTTCCGGGTCGTTGAACAGGTCCCGGAGCCGGCCGGGATCGTGCAAGACCTGCAACGCGGCGAGATACGGATTGAGTTCTCCCTGCCGCACCTGCCGGATCAACCGCTCCAGGTCGTTCGACGCCCCGCCGCCGCGAATGCGCGTGCCGATCTCGTCGACGATCACCTCGACGAACTCGGTCAGATTGGCCGCCGCCCGCTGCCGTTCGAACAGGCCTCGGTCGCGGGCAAATTCGTAATGGCGATCCAGCGCCTCGGCCACCCGGTCGATGCCCTGCCCGCGAAACGCGGCCGTCAGCAGCACCGGCGGCGACCAATCGGCCCGTTGCGCCAGTTCCACCATCGCCTCGAGTTCCTTGGCCAGCCGATCGGCGCCGTCGCGGTCGGCCTTGTTGACCACGAACAAGTCGGCGATTTCGGTCAGCCCGGCCTTCATCGTCTGCACGGTGTCGCCGCTTTCCGGCACCAGCACCACCAGAATGCTGTGGGCCAGTTCCATGATATCCAGTTCGGTCTGGCCGACGCCCACCGTTTCGACCAACACGATCTCGTAGCCGGCCGCGTCGAACAAATGAACGACCTCGCGCGTGGCGCGCGACAGGCCGCCGTGGCTGCCGCGCGTGCCGACCGCCCGGATGAAAACGCCGGGATCCGCCGCGTGGCGCATCATCCGGACCCGGTCGCCGAGCAGCGCGCCACCCGAGAACGGGCTGGAGGGGTCGATGGCCACGATGCCGACCTTAAGGCCGCGGGCGCGATATTCGCCGGCGAGTTGGTCGACCAGCGTCGATTTACCGGCGCCGGGCGGGCCGGTGATGCCGATGATGCGAGCCTGCCCGGCGCATTCGTAGACGCGCTTCATGATTTCGGGCATCGACGGATGCCGGTTTTCGACCAGGGAGATCAAGCGCGCCAGAGCACGCGGATCGCCGGCCAGCATGCGCTCGATCAGTTCCACGGTTTATCTCCGGGCAAAAGCTCGTTCGATTTCATCGATGGGATACTCGCGCACCGTCGGCCTGCCGTGCGGGCAGGTCGTGGGCTGCGCGCATTCGTCGAGGCCCCGCAATATCTCCCGCATCTGGGCCAGCGTCAAGGCCTGACCGGCCCGCACGCTGCCGTGACACGCCGCCAGCATCAGGATGGCTTCGATCCGCGCGGCGGCATTGCCGGCCGTGCCGGTCTGGCGCGCCTGATCGATGCAATCCAACACCAGTTCGCGCGCCTCGGCGTCGGGCAGAACGGCCGGCACGGTTTCGATCCGCCACGAATCGGGGCCGAAGGCGGCGACCACCAGGCCCAACCGCGCCAGATCGTCGACGATCGCCGCCAGCGCCTTGGACTCGACCGGGCGCAGTTCGAGGACGATCGGAAAAAGCAGGTTCTGCACTTCCAGCGAACCGTTGAGCATCCCCTGGCGCAGCCGTTCGAAATTGACACGCTCGTGCGCCGCGTGCTGATCGACCAGGAGCAGCGAGCCGCCGCGGGCGCGGCTTTCGCAGACGATGTAGCTGTCGGCGAGCTGGCCGATGATGCCCAGGCTCGCGAACTGGCCGACCGAGATCTCGGGCGGCGCGCCGGTTTCGATGTCCAGGCGGGTCGGCGTATGCGCCGGCGGCCCGGTGAGCGGTTCGGAAGCCGGAAAGGCAAGCGTCGGCCGGGCGCTTTCGCCCGGCGCGGCTTCGCGCCTGACGGTCGCGGCGCCGAAGGTCGCGGCCGAGCGCCCGAATTGAGTCAGGAAACCGCCGGCCGGTTGGGTGAAGCGCGCCTGCAACGCCTGCGACAAGGACCGGCGCACGCCCTCGTAGACGTTCGCCGTTTGCCGAAAGCGCACCTCGGCCTTGGTCGGATGCACGTTCACGTCGACCAGCGCCGGATCGATCTCGACGTTGAACACCACCACCGGATAGCGGCCCTTGATGAGGTGGCCGCCGTACGCGCCGTTGATCGCCCCGAGCAGCAGCTTGTCGCGCACGTGGCGCGCGTTGATGTACGGAAAGCAGTGCTTCAGGCTGCCGCGGCTGTAATCCGGATTGGTGGCGTAACCGCGCACGGTGAAGTAGGGAAAGTCGCCCTCGAAGGCGAACAGGTGTTCGAGCACCTCGCGGCCGAGCAGCGCGCCGAGGCGTTCGGTGATTTCCGTTACCGCCGGCGCGCGCAACACGCTTTTACCGTCATCGAGCAGGTCGAAATACACGCCGGGCCGCCAGAGCGCCAGACGCAGCAGCGCTTCGGCGACGTGCGCCAGTTCGGTCTTGCCGGCGCGCAGGAACTTGGCGCGGACGGGGGTGTTGAAAAACAGGTCGCGCACCTCGAGTCGCGTGCCTTCGGGCATGCCGGCCTCGGCGACCTGGCGGATTTCGCCGCCTTCGGCCCGCACGACGGTGCCCGACAGCGCCCCGCGTTCGCGGGAATGCACGGCCAGCCGGGAAACCGAGGCGATGGCCGGCAGGGCCTCGCCGCGAAACCCGAGCGACCCGATGCGCCAGAGATCGGCCTCGGTGCGGATTTTGCTCGTGGCGTGCCGCTGCAGGCAGAGCGCCGCGTCCTCGCGGTTCATTCCCGTGCCGTCGTCGGTGACGCGAATCAGCTTGCGCCCGCCGTCCTCGACCTCCACGACGATGCGCGTCGCGCCGGCGTCCAGCGAGTTCTCCACCAGTTCCTTGACCACCGAGGCGGGCCGTTCGACGACCTCCCCGGCCGCGATCTGGTTGGCGAGCTGGGCGGGCATGACGTGGATGCGCGGTGCCAAAATCGGATTCCTCACGCGTCAAAAGAAAAGCCCCCGCGGGCTGTTCGCCGGGGGGCTTGGTTCAAGCTCGATCAATCGGCGGGCGTCGGCGTTTGGCGCCCGGCATCGCCGCGGCCTAGAGGCCGAGATAAATCTTGCACTCTTCGAAACAGGTGTCGTCTTTCTCGTTCGCTTCGCAAACGCTGACGCAACCCAGGGTGCATTCCTTGTAACGGGTATAGTCGGCCTTGGTGGGCTCGTGATCCACTTCGTACTGCTTCATCAGGAGGGCGTCGCACTGGGTGACGCACAGGTTGATGTTTTCTTCCTGGCCGAAGTAGCAGCAGGAGCAGGCGTCGAAGCAATCCTCGATCACCAGATCGAACAACTCGCAGTTCAACTGATCGTCGTTGCGATCCTTGGCGTTGTTGTCGTCATCACTCTGTTGAGTCAGGTAATCCTTGTGGCGATATTCATCGTGATCACCGCAAGCCGTCAAGAATAGGCCCATTCCCAGGGACGCCAGAATCGCGAACACGAGCAAATAGCGTTTCATACTTGTCTCCGTTGAGTTTCTAACGGCGAATTATGCGCCTCGCTAGCAAGGTCGTATTTATTTAGCAGGAAGCCCGCGGCAAATCAAGCCGGATTTTCACTCTCCGATCCAGGCCGAAACCGACGCTTTTTCCTTTTCTCAACAAACGCTTTTTAAAGTTATACCAGCAAAAAAACGCCACAAATACAGCCAGTTCCGAGTTTTCGCATCGTCCGGCCCTCGTCTCCGGGTTCGAACGGCGCTCACGGTAGCGGAGCGCGTTCGACCACCGTGTATCGCGCGCCGGAAGGCAGCAGGTCGGAACGATACAAAATCAGCGCCTCCGCGTCGAACTCGCCGAAAGAACGACCTTCGAGTTGATGCATCGCCTTGTGCAGGGAACCCAGTTGTTTCGGCAACTTCATTCGTCCGAGGGTGACATGCGGATGAAACGGCCGCTCTTCGCGCGCGAAGCCGATGGTTTCCATGGCCAGTTCGAGGCGCTGCACCATTTGTTCGAGAACCGCCGTCTCGCCGCGCAGGCCGGCCCAGACAACCCGCGGTTTTTCTACATTGGGAAACACCCCGATACCTTCGCAGGTCAGGCGGATCTTTTTTTCGACCGTCGCCGCGGTCAGTTTCATCGCGTGCCCGATGTCGGCCACCCGCTCCGCCGGAGTGTCGCCGAAGAACTTCACCGTCAGGTGCATTCCCGCCAGGCCCACGCCGCGCACGTGCGAATTGGCATGGGTCAAGGCATCTTGCGCCCGCGCCAGCTCCTGCTTGACCGGCTCGGGAAGCGGGATCGCGATGAACAGCCGCCACGAGTTCATGACGACAAGACCCTCCGCAAGCGGTCGAGCGCCTGTTCGGCGGCGACCAACCGCACCCGCCGGCGATCGCCGGAAAAGACGTCGCGCCACGCCTGGACATCGCTCGGACCGGCCAAAGCCATGTGCACGAGGCCGACGGGCTTCTCGAGCGTGCCGCCCGACGGCCCGGCGATGCCGGTTACCGCGATGGCGAGATCGGCGCCGGAGCGTTCGCGCAGGCCGGCCGCCATAGCCTCGGCGACCTCGCGACTGACGGCGCCGTGGGCGGCGATCAGTTCGGCCGGCACCCCGAGCTGGCGGACTTTCGCCTCGTTGCTGTAGGTCACCGCGCCCTCGCGAAACCAGGCGGAACTGCCGGGGACATTGGTGCAGCGGGCGGCGATCAATCCTCCGGTGCAGCTTTCCGCCGTGGCCAGGGTCAGGTTCTTCGCCAGCAACAGCCCGGCCACCACTTCTTCCAGCGTGCGGCCGTCGTCGGTGATGACCGCCGGCCCGATGGCCGGTTCGATCAGGGCGCGGGCCGCCGCGAGCTTGGCTTTGGCGGCTTCCGGTTCGGCGTCGCGCGCCGTCAGGGTCACCATGATTTCCGGCGTCATCGCGGTGAAGGCCAGATCGACGTCGCCCAGTTCGATCAGCGCGAGCCGCTTATCGAGCGCGCCCTCGGCCCAGCCGAAAGTCCGCAAGCTGACCGACGCCACCGCGTGATGCGATGGCAGGTGTCGCTTTAAATAAGGAACGATCTGTTCACGCGCCATCATTTCCAGTTCGCGCGGCACGCCCGGGGCGAACAGCGCGTGCCGGCCGCCGGCGGCGAAGGCGAAACCGGCGGCGGTGCCGATCGGGTTGGCGAGAATCGTCGCGCCCTGCGGAAACTGGGCCTGCCGGCGGTTGTTGTCCGACAACTCGCGGCCGAAGCGCTTGAAAAACTCGACCAAGAGCGCCAGCGTCGGCGCGTCCTCGACCAGCGGCACGTCGAAAACCGCCGCCGCCGCGTCGCGCGTGCGGTCGTCCACCGTCGGCCCGAGCCCGCCGGTCACCACCACCACGTCGGCGCGTTCCCAGGCTTCCCGCAATGCCGCCGCGATGTCGTCAAAGCCGTCGCCGACCACCGTGGCTCGATCGAAGATCAGGCCGATTTCCTTCAGCGCCAGCGCCAGCAACTGCGTATTGGTGTCGCTCCAGCGCCCGTCGAGCAGTTCCGCGCCGGTGAGAATCAGTTCCAGCCGCATCCGAGCCACCCCAGCGCGCAGAAAACGCGCAGCAGAATGTTGGCGTACACGGCGGCCGCCACATCGTCGGCCATCACGCCCAAGCCGCCGGCCTGGGCGCGGTCGATCTGGCGGGCCGGCCAGAACTTGGCGATGTCGAAAAAGCGGAAAAAGAAAAACGCCCAGAAGAGGTTCCAGAAGCCGACCGGCACCAGGTACATCGTCAGGACGTAACCGACGATTTCGTCGATGACGATGTTGCTCGAATCGCTTTCGCCGAAATGCCGTTCGGCGAAATCCGCGGCCTTGATGCCGATGAAAAACAGCACGAGCATCGCGAGGAAATACGCGAACGGCGAGCCTTGCGCCAAGAGCAGCACCAGCGGAATGCCGACCAGGGTTCCCCAGGTGCCGGAAGCCGGGCGCAGATAACCGGTGCCCAGCCCAGTGGCGATCGCCAGGTAAATCGTTTTCACTGTCGTCTCCTTCGTCGATTTACGCTCAGGTTGCCGGAGCGCTACGCGGGCGTCAAGGCGTCGCACGGAACACGGCGGCCTCGCCCACCAGCAGCGTCCGCCCCGCTTCGGGGGCGATGTCCGGTCGCTGATCCTGCCAGATGATCCGGTCGGTCCGCACCGCCAGCTCCACCGCCGGACGGTCGTTGACGCGCGCGGGCAACGGGCCGGTCAGCCGGTATTGATCGGTGCGATCCGCCGACACCGCCGCCACCGGCTCGCCCTCGACCAGCAACCGCACCGTCAGCGCCGCGCCCCGGTACAGGTCGGTGTTGACGAAAACCAGCACGCTCGCCGTATCGGCGTCCGGCGGCTTCCGCAACCAGACGCCCGCTCCGTTGCTCGTCCATTGCCAGCCCTCCGCCGTGGGCAGCCACCGGCCGCGCAACCAGCGCTCCGGCGTGCGGTCGGCGCGAAAGTCGAGGCGGGTCGGCGCTTCCGCGGCGAGCCAGGCCGCGTATCGTGCGCGATCGGCGACGTACCGGCGAATCGCCGGTCGGCGCGCCGCAAATTCCGGCGGCGTGGTTTCGTACAAATGATCGGCCAGCCAAAGCGCCGCGTCGCTCATCACCGGCGTATCCGGAACGGGACTGGGCTCGAACCAAAGCCGATCGTAAGCCGCCGTCGTTCGCTCCAGTTGAGCCGCCGTGTCCGCCGGATCCTGTTTGAATCCGCGCCGGACGAATTCGCGGGGCGATGTCGCCAGCAACGAATCCTCGGGAAGCGGCCGAGACGCGTAATGGCGTAACTCGAAGGTCGCGCCCAGCACCACGTCGCCCGGCTCCAGCCGCGCGACCAGATCCCGCGCGACGCCGCGCCAATCGTCGCGGAAATAACGCGGATCGGCCCGGTGCTGCGCCAACGCCAAAACGGCCAGCGCCAACCAGAACCCCAGGCCGAGCCAGGACAGCGGATGATTGCGCCGGCCGGTGACGCCCAGGCCGAGCAGCATAGCCGCCGCGGGCAGCGTGACCAACAGGTATTTCGCCTCCGCGACCGGCGCCGCGAGGGACGCGAGGCTCAGCGCGACCGGCGGAACGAAAGCCCACCACACCAGGATCCGGCTTCTTTTTTCGCGCCACGCCAGACGCGCGCCGTTCAGCAACAACGCCAGCCCCGGTAAAGCCAGCGCGAAATACAACCATGGAAAGAGTCCGTCGTGCCGGTCGTAGATCCGGTCCAGAAATCCGGTGAAGGTCGTCTCCCGCCAGGGAATACCGCCGAACGACCAGATCGTCAGCCAATTCCAGAGCGGGTCGGCGTCGCCGCCCAGCAGCTTGATGGAAAAATTGCGGTGGACGAGCTGCCAGGCCAGCATCAGAAAACCGGGGATGAAACACAGCAAAGCCGGCCGGAAAATCCGCCGGTGAAGAACGCGCCGCGCCGCGTGATCCATGTTCCACGTACCGATGATTTGCGCGGCGACCAGATGCAGCACGAGGTAATCGGTATACAGGCCGGCCACCGTGACCGCGAGATAGCCGCCCCGAGCCCGCCGATCGCCGCCGGCCGCCGCGGGCAACAGCGCGAACGACAACAAACCCAGCAACACGGCCAGGGCGTGCGGCCGAAATTCGCCGGAGTAGTACACGTGGGCCGGCCAGAGCGCGCCGAGCCAGACGGCCGCGACGGCCGCGCGCGGGCCGAGCAGCCGCCGCGCGATCCGCCAGCCGACGAACAGCGAGGCGACGCCGCACAGCGCGGGCAGCAGCCGCAGCGTCGTTTCGCCGTGGCCGAGATACTGCCAGCAATGCGCCAGGAGATAAAACAGCGGCGGGTGCAGATCGGTCAGGACGATGGTGGCCAGCACCTTGGGCAGCGGCTTGGCGGCGACCAGCAGGGTCGCGATCTCGTCGCTCCACAGGCTCTGCCGCGACAGCGCGGTAAACCGGAAAAACGCGCCCGCCGCCAGGGCCAGCCCGACCGCGACGCGTTCGCGGTTCACTTCCGTTCCGTGATCAGGATCACGCTCGGCAGCGCGTAGGGGCAGGTCGCCGCCGGATCACTGAGCGCGAACTGATCCTCGCTGTTGCGATCCACCAGTTGGCCGTCGACCAGCATCCGCGCCCCTACCGTGCCGTCCAGGTTGACCGCGCGCGTACAGCCCAGTTCGCGCAGCAGCCGCGCCAGTTCATCGAGGTCCAGGCCGACGCTGTTTTGCGGGCTGTAGCCGTCCACCGCCACCGCGAGCAGCCGGTAATCCGGCGTGATGCCCCAGGCCAACCGCGGCAGCAGATTTCGCGCGGCGCGCGTCCGCGGCCCGAAAGCCGCCGGCGCGGCGAAACCGTCGAAATGATCCGCATCGAGATCGCCGTCCAGTTGCCCGTCGGTCAATAACGCCGGCCCGCCGGCGATGGCCGCGTCGAGCCGGTCGAGGCCGCGCATCGCGGGCATCTCGAAATAGACCCACTCGCCCGGTTCGACTTCGCCCAGCAGGCCCAGACCGGCCGAACCCGGGTGCGCCGCGATGACGATGCCGCCGAGGGGCGGCACGGCGGAGGCGTCGCGCTGCACCAAACCGACCTTGCGACCGACGACGGTCAGCACCAACGGCGCGGGCGGAATCGGTTTTTTGAATTGATCGGTGTAGACGCCGATCTCGCCGGGCAACAGGTGTTCGCTGTCGACCTTGCGCACGACGATGCCGGCCTTGCCCAGACGCAGGCGCAGGCCGATCGGCACGACGCGCCAGATGTCCACCAGGCCCGCCTCGTCCATCAACAGCGCGGTGCGCGAGGGGAACGGCGGCACGTGCACCTCGCCGTCGGCGATCAACAGGCCCACCGGTTCGCCCAGCCGCCGGATCGCCGCTTCGCCCTCGAGGCTCATCGCGAAGCCGCCGCCGGTGCCGTGAACCGCGCCCTGGGCCGCGGCGACCGCCGCCAGGTCGCGCTCCCGTTCGGGCAGCAGCGAGGTATTGACGATCTTCAGCCGCCACTTCTTCGGCGAGATTTCCAGGATGTTGGCGCGGAGCGGGCCGAAGCGAAACGGGCCGGTGATGACGCCGTGGCGCAATCCGCCCGCGTCCTTGCTCCACTTCACATCCTTGCTTTCCGGCCGTTTGGGCGCGTAGGGAAACGCGACCCGCGACCGTTCACGCATCATCAGGGAATAAAAATGATCGACGCAGTCCAGCACGTCGCGCGCCCGCCAGGGGCCCGGCTGGTCGATCCATTCGTCGATCTCGTCGAGAAACGCCGCCTTGAGCACCAGCATGGTTTCGTGGCGCGTGCTCTCGCGGATCAGCCGGTCGGCCAGATCCAGCAGCGCCAGCGCCCGGCGCTCGCACCAGGCGGCCAGGTTTTCGTGCGTATGCGAAATGAGCGAGGCGTATAGCTCGACCCGCATCCGCTCGGCGAGATTCTCGACTTCCTCGCGCAGCTTTTCGAAATCGGTGCTCTCGAGCAGCACGCTGATGCGATCGCCGTTCAGCCGCACCCGCGCTTCCGATTGCAACGTCTCCAGCGCCTGCCGGGCGAGCGGCCGCACGTCCTCACCGCGCAAAACCAGGCCCAACAGCGCGTTGCGCACCAGCTTCTCGCCGTGGTGCACCTCCGCGCCGTTGCTGGCCAGCCAGGCGCAGCGGCAAATCAGCCGAGTCAGGTCCGGGCGCTGCAATTTCGACTCCTTCTTGTCGGGCAGTGAGGAATATATTAATGGGTGGAGACAATGATGCAATCGGCGCGACGGATTTTTTTCGCGTTGCTGCTGGCGGCCGTGCTGGCCGGTCTGGCCGGCTGCGCGACCGCGCCGGTCATCCCCCGGCCCGCCGGATGGACCGAAACCGGCGACGCCAGTTGGTACGGCGAGGCGTTTCAAGGCCGCCAGACCGCCAGCGGCGAACCGTTCGACCAACGCAAGCTCACCGCGGCCCACCGCACCCTGCCCTTCGGAACCTACGTCGAGGTGACGCGCCTCGACAACGGCAAGCGGGTCGTGGTGCGCATCAACGATCGCGGCCCGTTCGTCGGCGGCCGGATCATCGACCTGTCCCGCGCCGCCGCCGAACGATTGGAGATGATTCGGGACGGCACGGCGAAAGTGCGCCTCCGCGTGCTGGAAAAACCCGGCGGACCGCCGTCGATCTGATCAATCGGGCCCGGCCGTCGGATCGCCGTCGGCATAGCCGTAGATCAATCGCGCGCCCTCATGGAACGGTTCGACCAGCGCCACGTTCTCGAAGGCGATGCCGCCCGGCACCGGGTTGGTGGTCTTCCAAAACACGAACCGGCCGTTGACCAGGCCGCGCAGGTCGGGCCGGACTTCCTCGCGCGGCACCCGGAAATATTGCGTCAGCCGCCGCGGGTGCGGATAGAAGCCGGGCCCTTCCCACGGTCGATCCTCGTCGGGCCGCGCCGCGAAAATCACATCGCCGGCGCGGTTCCTCGCCAGTTCGCGCAACGGAAAGAAAAACGGCTCGGCGAAACCGTTGCCCTGGTAATCGGGCCACATTTTTTTCGCGTTCATGATGCGATCGGCCAGGAGCAACTCGCGCAGGCGGGTGAGATTGCCGAAGGTCGAGGACAGCACGCACATTTTCAGCGGCGGGCAATCGGGTTCGGTGAAAAATTGGAACTCGATTTCTTGCGGCCGATCCGCGCGGAGGGTGGCTAGCAGATACACTCGCGCGCCGTTATGAAATTTTTCGTACCGCAATACGACCGCCAGCCGGCCGGCGCCGTTCGGAGTCGCCTGAATCCGGGCCGCCTCGGCCAGCGGCGGCGGCTGCCTTTTCGCCCATTCGTAAACCCGCTCATGGAAGTCGTGCGGGTAAGGATTAATGAGGATGCCCGGGCGGCCGTCGGTCGGGCTGTCTTCCAACTCGCTCATCCCGCGCTTGCCCCGCGGCGTCACCGGGCTGAGCGCGAAAAAATTGATGAAGTGGATGCGGCCGTTTTCCTCGTAGCCCACGCGGAGCAGCCCGCGCGGACCGCCCGCCGTCCGCGGCGCGAAGCCGACGATAGCCGGATGGATCCCCAGGACGATGCCGCTCCGAATGCCCCACAGGGGCGGATCGTCCGCGGTTTGCGGCGCGAAAAACGGCCCCCGTTCAGCCTGGATCGGCGGCGTCGGCTGAATGTATCGGCCACGGGGTGCCGTCGCGCAGCCGCCAAGGAAGACCGCAGGTAAAAAGATCCCGATTAAAAAGATAAGGAGCCCCCGCCGGTCGCGGCGCGGACTCCCTTGGTTTGTCGCCCGGATCATGCGACGCGGTCCCCGCTTATTGCGGGCACGCATCCTTCAGATAGTCCAGGTTGAATTCGTCGGCGAATTCCGTGCAACCCGGAATCTCGGGGATGTTGAAGTCCGACTCGGCCTTGATGACCAGCTCGAACTTCTTCACCGTCAGGTGCCACTGCAACAGCTCTTCGACGCTCGGGCACTGGCTGGTCGAACCGGTGAGCAGGCCCTCGATCAGACAAAGCCCGAACTTGTCCAGAATTTCCTTCCAGTTGGCGCCGTTGTCGAAATCGGCCATGCGATACAACGCTTTGTAGCCGATGCCGATCGAATAGGAATTGTTGATGGCATCGACCAAATTCGGCACGTTCTTGATCGACAGGTCGATCGTCTCGCCCGGTTTCACGATGAATTGGCCGTCCTCGTCGACCCGCGGGTCGGCGAAGGGGATCATCGCCGAGGCATCCCACGCTTCGGCCTTTTCGCCGTCGCCCAGGAAAAGTTGGAACTCGACCGGCACGCTGACCCAGACGTCGGTGTCGTTGCTGACCTTGAAATTCACCCCGACCTGGGTGACTTTCACGTAGTCGCGCACCGAATCGGCGATCTGCTCGTCGACCGCCACCGACAGCACGCCCGGCTGCAGGATTTCGATCGAGGCGTTGCGCAGCTTTTTCTCGACATCGTCGAAAAAGTCCTGAATGGCGCCTTCACTCGGTTGCAACCAGTCCGGGATGTCCTGATCGTCCAGCTCGCTCTGGATCGAATCGACCAGGCCGTCGAGGGTGACGTCGGTGGGGAAGATCGGGATGTCGATCGGCAAGAGCGGCAGGGTCGCCTGGCCCTTGATCTCGCCGTCCTCGACGGTGACGCCGTCGCCGCTGCCGCAGGAAATCATCAAGCCGATGAACATGGTCGCGAAAGTTAAAGCAATTAAGCCATAATAACTCTTTTTCATCGCCGTCCCTTTCCGGTTGTTTTCCCAACTAAATGGGAAAATAGTAGGACCGCTTACTGAAGTCAAATCGACTACCGCTTCAAAAGCCTATCGACGACCGCTTTGTGATGTGTTATAGGAATTACCGAATTGCTGAATGACTAGGGGTTATTATTCTCGACGCGTATAATTAGTATCCCGATAAACCAAAGGAGAGGACCATGAAGAGAACCCTGTTTGTGCTGTTGGCCTTGTCGATGATCACTATCTTCGCCGTGGGCACCGTCCACGCCTTCAAACTGCCGGGCGGCCTGCCGGGCGCCAGCAACCTGAAAAAGGAAGTCAAAAGCTTCAAATTGAGCGACCTGGACGCCGACCTAAAGGAATTCGAAGGCACCGATTTTGATCCGGCCAAAGCCGCTCCGGTCGCCTGCAACGTGTTCGGCGATGCCGACTACGACAAAGTGGCCGTGGGCCTGGCGAAGACCAACCTGTTCATCGGTTTCGCCAACAACGTGCTGAAAGACGCCAATGCCAAGATCGACGCCGCGACCAAGGCCGAAGATCTCGACGCGGCGAAAAAAGGCTTGGAAGCCGCGGCGGCCGCCGGCGGTAAAATGGTTCCGGAAATCTCCGCGATGGTTCCGGCGGCGACCTCGTTGATCACCAACCTGCCCGGCAAAGCCAAATCCGACCCGCTCGGCTACGGCGCCAACCTGGCGGACATGACCAAAGTCGCCAAGGACCTGCCGACCGCGGCCAAACAGCTGCCGACTACCGTCGACGAGCTGAAAAAGGCTATTGAAAAGCTGATCGCGAAGAAAAACACCTTCGTTCCGGCCAAATAAGACTGAGTGGCAATAGAAAGGGCGGGCTTCGGTCCGCCCTTTTTTATTGCGACACCCGTTTGAGCTTCACGCGATTTTGTTTATAATTGCGAAAATTTTTGCCGAATAAACGTCACGGAAAGAGACAGCGACAGGTTGACATCGTGAAAAAAAATAGACTGCTTCTAACCATCGCCGCCGCCGCGGTGCTGGGATGTGTTTCTTTTGCTTGCTTGTCCTGCACGGGAATGCGGACATCCTGGGCCGTGAAAAGTTTCGCCAAGGATGCGGGCGCCAACGTGGTGGAATATTACGATCCGCCGAAATCCGCCGCGGAGCATCTTTCCAACGAATTGAAGGCCGCGCTGGTAAAACAAGGCAGCCCCGCCGCCGCGCTGCAGAAAATCTACGAATCGCAAAACTATCAGTTCCGTTTCGTGACCAATGAGAAACTGACCGCGGATTATCAGGCCTTGCGGAAGTTGATCACCGAGGGCATCTGGCTCGAAGGCGTCGATCTGGCGCCCTATCAGATCGAAAAAATGGAGAACGAGGAAAAGAACCTGGGCGAAAGCCTGCAGCTCCTCGCCTCACTGGACGGTACGGCCTTGGATCAGGTCGAAAGCGCCTCGCTGCTCCAGGGAATCAAACAATCCTCGATCGACGATCTTTCGACCGACGGCATCATTAAATTCGCCACCCTTCCCGACAATAAAGGGAAATACCCGCAACTGCAGGAACTGCTGCAGAAAGCCCAAACCGCGGCGGAAAAACGAGACCAGGCTATCGTCACCCTCGAAGTCATCGCCGCCGACAATTTCGTCCGCCTCGCCGAGGAATACGGCACGTCGGCCGCCAAGCTGCCCGAAACCTGGGAACAGAGCAAAAACAAGGTGGCGGAAACGTTCAAAAGCCTGGAGCCGGTCACGCCCCATTACGCGCCGCTGGTCAAGGAACTGGCGCGGTTCCGCGAATTGGCGAAACAGCCGAAACTGCCGCCGATCAATCCGAAAGCCAGCGCGAAAATCGGCAGCCAAGGCGATCTGGTCAGTGAAATCCAAGCGCACCTGAAGCAGGAAGGCTATTGGGACGGCGCCCTGAACGGGAAATACGACGAAGCCTTGGCCGAGGCCGTCAAACGCTACCAGGCGGACCGGCAGGTCACCGAGGACGGCAAAGTCGAGCGGGTGACCATCGAACGGATGAACGTGCCGATGGCCGAACGCGTCAAACAAATCAAGCTCGCTCTGCATAAATTCCGCACTTCCGCGACCCGGGGCGGCGACTATTTCCTGCGCGTCAACGTGGCGGGACAGGAACTGGAAGTCTACGTTGAGGGCGGCAAGAAAATCGCCCGGCATCATCGCCTGGTGGTCGGCAATGTCGGCGCCAAGAATCATACGCCGCTTTTCTCGGATGAAGTCGAGGAAATCGTTTTCAACCCGCCGTGGATGGTGCCGCCGCGGATCATTCAGGACGAGATGCTGCCGCTGTTCCAGAAAGACCCCGAGTACTTCAAAAAAGAGGGGTATCTGGCAAAAATCACTTATAATCCGGATGGTTCGCTGAAAAAAATCCAATCCGTCACCCAACCAGCCGGCCCTTCCGCCGCTCTTGGCCGGGTAAAAATCAACTTCCCCAACAAAGACGATGTCTATCTGCACGACACACCGCTCAAGCACCTTTTCAAGCGGTCGGTCCGCGCTTTCAGCCATGGCTGCATGCGCCTGGAAAACCCGTTGGACCTGGCAAGATTCCTCTTGGAAAAGGATAAAAACCCGTATTTCGAAAAGGTCGACGACATTCTGGCCAAGCGCGCCACCTTCCCGGTGGAGCTGAAAACCAAGGTGCCGATCCACATCGAATACGTGACGGTTTCCACCAATGACCAGGGCAAAGCCGTGTTCTTTACCGATCCCTATAATTTGGACGCGGATGCCCTGGAAAAAATGCCCAGCGATTAACATAACCTATTGATATATAAAGACATATTCCTTCTTGACAGCTCCCGCCGGCGCCGCTAAGTTGGGTGTCTGGAAAATTCGCTTGCCGGGTTTTTCCTTTTCGGTTTTTGCGTGTCTATAAAAGCACGTACCCGAATCATGAATGCAGTGGGGTGAAATGCCGGGTAAAAACCTACGTCACTTTTTCTGGTTGACCTTGATCGGCCTGACGCTGATCTGGTTGGTGCCGATGGCCATCGCCATGGTGCCGGGTCCGATCGAGGAAGACGACGTGCCCCCGCTGCCCGACCCTGAACCGCTCTTCGCCCCCTCTCCCGTCGAAGTCCGCATGCCAACGCGCGTTCAATTGGGGAATTTCGCCACCTATCCGGAAGAAACTTACGCCCGGTGCATGTCGATCGGCCTGCCGAACCGTGGTGCCCTGCTCAACGGGGTCCTGTTCCCGCAAGAGACGCCGTTCTACCTCGCCGATCGGCCCCAAAGCCAATGGGCGACCCCGGAAACCGTCGACGGTTTGTTGTACGCGGCGCGTCAGGTCCAGGAAAAATACGGCCCGGGGCCGCGCTTGCTGTTGGGCGACATCAGCCAACCGCACGGCGGCCGCTTGCGCCACCACAGTTCGCACCAATCCGGCCGCGATGTCGATGTCAGCTTCTATTTCCGCGATGGTAACACGCGGTTTTTCAAAGATGCGCAAATCGAAAATATCGACATCAAGCGCACCTGGTCCTATATCGAGGCGCTCGTCGAAACCAACGCCGTGCAGTACATTTTCCTCGACTACAATCTGCAGGCGCTATTTTACAATTACGTCCGCGAACGCTTGCACTACCCGCAGGAATATTTGGAAAAGGTTTTCCAATACCCCGGCGGCGCCCGCGAGATGCAGGGCATCATCCGTCACGCCCGCGGTCACCGCAATCACCTGCACATCCGGTTCATCAGCCCGATCGCCATCGCCAACGCCCGCAACACCAACTTCGGCGACACGTACCTGACCGACCTGCAAAAGCAACTGCTGGAAAAGGAATCGATGACCGCCGGCGTGGTGATCGCTTCCTCCACGACGACCATCCAGAATTACAATGCCGCGCCCAAGGGCCGTCAGGCCTACCTCGGCACCCAAGGCCAATCCCTCGTCTACACGGTCCGCGACGGCGACACTCTATGGTCGATCGCCAAGCGGCACGGCATCACCGTGAATCAAATCCGGGCCTGGAACGGCCTGACTTCGCAAAGCCGACTGCGCATCGGCCAACAATTGACGATCTATCGATAAGCCGCTACGTTTTCCGCAATGAAATCCTATCGTCCGCCAGCCGTCCTGCTGACCGTCATGGCGTTGTTATGCCTCGCCGCCGCCGCCCGCGCCGAGTTGATCTACCCGTTGGCGGCGCCGCCGGTGATATCCGGAAATTTCGGCCAATATCGCCACGGGCATCCGCATAGCGGCCTGGACCTCTGGACCGGGTTGCGGATCGGCGTGCCGGTGCTGGCGGTGGACGACGGCGTCGTTTACCGGATCAAACAATCGTCCGCCGGTTACGGCCGGTCGCTTTATTTGCGGCTGGCCGACGGTCGGCAGGCGGTTTACGGCCACCTGGAAAGTTTCGCTCCGCGCCTCGCGCAGGTTCTGCCGCTGCCGGCCGCCGGCCTGATCCGCGCGGAAAAAGTGTTGTCGTCCGCCGAGGCCATTGCAGTCAAACGGGGCGAGGTCATCGGCTACGCGGGTGACGCCGGAACCGACGTACCGCATCTGCATTTCGAACTGCGTGACGCCGCCGGCACGCCGATCAACCCGTTGACCAACGGGTTCCCCTATCGCGACACGACGGCGCCGGTTTTCAACGCGCTGCACCTGCGCCCCTTGGAAGCGACCGCCCAGGTCAGCGGCGAACCGCGGGAACGGATTCTAACCTTCACGTCGGCCGGCGCCGGCGAATACCGCCTGCCGCCGGTCTGGCTTTCCGGACGCGTGGGGCTGGCGGTGGACGCCGCCGATCGGATCGACGGTTCGCCGCGGCGGCTGGCGCCCTACGAATTGCGGTTGACGATCGACGGCCGCCCGTATTTTCTTCAGCGGTTCGCCCAGACCAGCTACAGCATCCCTTACGCCAACGAACTCTGCTACGACGCGCGGCTGGTCGCCGAGCAGAAGGGCTACTTCATCCGCCTGTATCGCTGGCTGCAATCCACCTATTTCCAGGGCCCGAACGACAGCGGCGACTTGTCGGCCCTCGCGCCGGGACGCCACTCGGTCGAACTGACGGCCACCGATGAAAGCGGCAATCGGGCCCGGGCCGCCTTTGATCTGCTCATCGCGCCGGCCTGCACGATCAATCACCTGGATTGGCTCGGCACGCGCCAGACGCCGCGGCTGGATGTGCAGGCGCCCGGCTGTCGCGAGGTTCAGGTCGCCGTCGACGCGGCGCCGCTACCCGGCGCGAGTCGCCAGCCGGCCGACATCTTCCGCTTCGCGCTGACGCAATCTCCGGCGCCGGGTTCAACGGTCGAAGTAACGGCGCGGGGCGAGACGGGGCCGCCGGTTCAGGCGCGCTATTTCGCCCCGGGTCCGAATCGCGACCCGGTCGGCAAAGCCGACGTTTTATCGGCTCCGGCCATCGAGTGGGGCGATTCCTTCGCGCTGATCGGCGCCGACATCACGCGTCCGGACGCCGGCCTACCGCGAGTGGCGGTCACCTTCGAACCCGGTTCGCAACTCGTGCCGACCAGCCAATGGCGGCTTTACCGCAACGGCGACCGCTTGACGCTGGTCATCCCCCAGCCGTCGCGATTCAAACAATCCATCCGGGTGCGGTTTCGCTGGTCCGATCGGCGCGGTGACTGCACGGAACAGGAAATCAGCTTTCCCTTCAATGTGGCGCGCAACTCCGGCTACCTGACCGCCGGCGATCAAGCCGTCCGGCTGGAAATCCCCGCCGACGCCCTCTTTCGCGAAGTGCCGTTGACGATCGCCGAAGCAAACCCGTCGGCGCCCGACTGGGGACGCCTGGCCGGCAAGGCTTACTCTTTCTCGGCGGCCTGGGAGCCGCTGAAAAAGGATCTGGTCGCGCATTTCCGCCTGGCGGGAGAAACGCGCGGTCGCAATCTCGGCGCGTATTTGTTCGACCGCGGCACGTGGTGGTATCTGGGTTCGCCCGCCCGCGCCAAGCTGCCGATGTTCGGCACCATTGCGTTGCTGCAGGATTTGGAAGCGCCGCGGATCGAGCAATACGACGTCGGCTCCGGCGAACAACCGGTGATCAAAATCATCGCGACCGATCGCGGCAGCGGCATCGATAACAAGCGGATCGGCGTTTCCCTGGACGGGCGCGACCAACCTTTCGAATATTGGCCGCTGAAAGATCAGCTCCTCGTCCGCCTGGGCGGACCGCTCGCGCCCGGCGCCCATCGGTTGCAGGTCGAGCTGCGGGATCGCTCCGGCAATCCGGCGGTTTTTTCCTCGAATTTCACGAAGTGACGGCGTTTACCGTTTTCGGCCGACGGGAATCTTCAGTTTCATGCCGACGCGGAGCGCCTTGGCGCTGACGCGATTGTGGCGTTGAATCGCCGCGACCGAGGTGTGATACCGGCGGGCGATGGACCCGAGCGTATCGCCCTTTTTGACGCGGTAGACGATGAACCCGGCCGAGGTTTCCGGCGACTTCAATTTGGCGAGTTGCTGGGGTTCGACGTAGAGCTGTCCCGGTTGCAAATCGGCCAGTTTTTTCGCGACTTCCTCGGCTTTTTCATCAGGCACGTTGATTTTGTATTTCGGTTGATCCGGCGGGGTGTGCGTTCCGAGCAGTTCCGGGTTGATCCCCTTGAGTTCCTCGTAAGAAATGCCCACGAAATCGGCGAAAGTCTTCAGTTCGACCACGCCCGTCAGTTCGATCTGGGCGATCGCCAACTGCGGTTCGGGAGTCAGGTAGAGTCCGTAGGTTTCCGGTTCGCGGGCGATGAGCACCGAGGCGAAAAATTTCGGCACGTAAGCCGTGGTTTCCGCCGGCAGGGAAAGGTTCCAGAAGCTCCGCGAGCCCGAGGCGTTGAGTGCCCGGGCGACGCAATTCTCGCCGCAGTTGTAACCGGCCAGCGCCAGCGCCCAATCGTTGAAATTGTTATGCAGGTCTTTCAGATACCGCGCCGCCGCGCGGGTCGATTTGATCGGATCGCGCCGTTCGTCCACCCATTCGTTGATGGTCAATCCGTAATTGCGGCCGGTCGAACCGATGAACTGCCAGATGCCGCAAGCCGCCGCCGGGCTGTAGGCGTAAGGCGAATAGCCGCTTTCGATGATCGGCAGATAGGCTAGATCCTCCGGTAGGCCTTCTTCTTTCAGAACCGCCTTGATCATCGGTAAATACCGGTGGGCGCGGGAAAGATACCGTTCCATGCTCGAACGGCCGGTCACCAGATAATAGGACAGCCAGGTTTCGACCTGGGCGTTGTAGTCGATGCCGATCAGTTTCTGCTCGGGCGGCATCGGCGCGAAACGTCCGGTCAGCCGGCCGATGCGCACCTGGGAGAGGCAAACCTCGAAAAACAGCGAGTCCAGCCGTTTGGCCGTCGCTTCATCCGCCGCCCGGTCGATCGGCTCCATCAACATGCGGATCAACCGGTTGTTCAAGGCGAAAGCCTCGGGATATTTTTCCGCTTGGGTCAGTTCGACGCTCTCGATGAACAGCTTGTGGGCTTCTTCGTAAAGAATTGCCGGGTTGACCGGCGGTATGGATGTCTGCGTCTGCGCATCATAGCCCGGCTTTTTCTTGGCCTCGGCCGCAGCGGCGTTTTGCTCTTCCCCGCCGGTGTTCGGACGTGCGCCGAACGTGGCGCAACCGGCGCCGAACCAGAGAAACGACAGTGCCAGCAGCATACAGATGTATCGACGGGTCAACCAACTCTCCTTTAAAACGCTAAAAGGCTTCGCATTTTCTCATAAAAAAGATGAAAAATGAAGCGGATAATCATGGGGTAATGGGCGGTACTGGATTCGAACCAGCGACTTCCACCGTGTGAGGATGGCACTCTACCGCTGAGTTAACCGCCCAAAAACAACGGCCTTATATACAATAATCGGCCCAGGCCCGCAAGAGAAAAAAATTGCGTGTTTTCGCGGCTCCCGCGACATTTACCCCGTTCGGCGTCCGGGGTCGGCGACGGTTTTCCGCCAGACTCGCCACCCGCCCAGCGCAACGGCCAGCTTGCACAGGAGCCAAATCGCGGCGACCGTTTGCAGGCCGAGACGCGGCAATAAAATCATTCCGGCCAGAAACGATCCGGCCAATGCCGCCAGGTGGTCCGTCGCCTCCACCCGCCCGGCCCGATACCCGGCGGCGGGATGCGTCTCTTCCAAGACCCGCGCCGCCAGGGGAAAGGCCATCCCCGAGGTCGCCCCGGAAAGAAAAACGAGCGACAGCAAGCCGGCCTGCGCCAGCCGGATCGGATGCAGAACCGCCCAGGGCAGAAATCCGTAAAATGCCAACCCGCAAAGCGCCAACAGGAAATCGCCAGCCAGCATTCCGGGCAATCGTCGAACCGGCGCCTCGCCGATCCGGTTTCCGACCCATCCGCCCAAAGCCAGGCCCAGCATGTAGACGGCAAACAGCAAGGCCGCCATCCGATAGATCTGGCCGAACAACGACTGATAGGCCAAGGAAGCGATGATCACCGCGATGATCGCGCAAAAACCGCTGGAGGCGACACTCAGCAGCGCGTAACCTCCTGCTCGTTTCGCCGGTTTCACGGCATTCGGCAACCAGGCCGACAACCCCGCCGCGACCAGGATCGCCGCCAACCAGAACCAACGCGGCAGCCGCGCGGATAATGCCAGCGCTCCCGCCAATTGGCCGCCGGCGAACCGATCCCACAAGCGCAAAAAAGTCAGGTACGAAACCGGCCGCAGATCCTGATTGATCACCGGCGGAATCGCCGCCAGGGCTTGCCGCAAACCGGCGATTCGCTCGGGCAAGGCGTATAGATCGAGCACCGCCGGATCCATAGGCGGCTCGCCGGCGAACGCTCCGCGATAGTTTGCTTTCATCGCTACGGGGTCGTCGGTCAACGGCGCGGTCGCCGCGCCCGCCACGAACCAAACTTGATCGCCCGGCAAGGCCACCACCAGGGGGAACACGGCGCGAAGCGTCGCGTCGATCGACCCGACATAAGGTCCGACCTCATCACCCAGCACATTTTCCGCGCCGGTCACCGCCAGCATTAAAACCCCGTCCGCGCCCAACCGCCCGGCGGCTTCGCGGAAAAACTCGCGCGTATACAACCGGTTCAACAGCGCCGTGGAAGGATCAGGAGACAGCACGACCATCAGATCGTAAGGCGGACCCGGACGGCGCAAGAAAGCCCGGGCGTCCTCGTGAATCACCCGAAGACGGGAATCGGACAGCCAATCCCGATCCGCGGCGGGAATCCGGTCCAAAATGCCGTTCGCCAGGATGTCGTCCAGATAAGCGATGTCCAGTTCCTCGACGCGGTCGCTTTTCAGCAAGGCCTCCGCCAGGCCGGTCAATCCGCCGTCCAGCAAGGCGATGCGGCGCGGCCGCGGGGTCTGCCCGAGCAACAAGGCCGCCGTCTGGCGGAACTGATAAGGATCCGGGTAACTGTCGAGGTAGGTGCCGTTGCCGTAAAGCTGCGCCTGACCGCCGGTGCGGGCAAAAATCACGTTCTGATAGGGCGTCTGCAGCGAGGCCTCGAAATCCGCCCCGGTGGATAGCGCCGCAAACCGCTTTTGCTCCAGGCGTTGTTCGCCGCGATCGGCCAGCGGGGAAATCGCCAAAACGACCGCCAGCACCGCTCCGACCGGAAAGAGATACTTGAAAAACCGGTTCGGAAAGGCGAAACCGGCGCCGAGCCAAAGAAAGGCGGCCGCGAGCAGCGCCGCGCCCACGGGCGGCACCCACAACGCCAACACCAGGGCAAACAACAATCCCGCCCCGGCGCTCCCGACCGCTTCCCAGACGAACATCCGCCCGATCCCATGAACGTCCTCGTCCGTTAATGAGGCGAACAAAGGAAACGACAAACCGACCCAGCATCCCAACGGAAAACACAACAGACCGGCCAGCGCGACGGTCAGCCAACCGACCACCTCGCCGGCCGGCAGCCGCAGCCAGACGGGCATCGTCTTCATCGCGATCAACAGCGCCAGCGGCAGGAAACCGCCCAACGCGAGCGTCGCCCCGGCTACCGTCTGGGTGGCTGGAATACGCCGGGTCCAGCGGCCGACCATTTCCGCGCCGTCCGCGATGCCCAGGAACCAGGCGCCGAAAAACAATCCCAAGGCCAGTTCGTTGCCGCCGAAAACCACGAGAAACTGGCGCAACAGAACGGCTTGGGAAATCATGGCATAGCAACCCCAACCGGCGAACAGGATCGCCAGATGGACGGCCGGCGGCGACTGCGGCGCGGTAGGCGGTGGCATGTCCATTTACTTATGCCAAAACCCGGACGGGTTCCAGATTAAAAAAAAGGAGCGGACCGCGGGGCCCGCTCCTCGTCAAAGCAGATTCGCGAAATTACGGCTTCAGGTTGTCTTCCTGAATGGCGCGCAAATCGCCGAAGGTCACGTTCGCCACGCTCGTGTAAGGATCGACGAACGAATAGATCGTGTTTTCGGAGACCACGCCGAGCGCCCAACCTTCCTGAGCCGGATCGACCCAGTTCAGGCTGTAGATCAACAGGTAGAACCACTCGCCGTCCTCGTATACTTCGCTCGGTTCGTTCCAGTTCGTGGCGAGCACGGACTTGGTTTCCGGATCGTACAAGCCGAAGTACAACTGCGCTTGCCGCGAGCTTTCCGGAGTCGAAATCTGGATGAAGCGTTCCGGCACCAACGGCATGTAAGGCAGCGGAATGCTGTATTCGGTGCGATTGATGTTGAAATCGACGCTCGTGCCCGGCATGACTTCCCAACCGGTGACCGCCTGACCCAACACGCCGACCTTCAACCGTCCGGCTTCCGTCAGCATCGGACCATAGGTTTCGCTGGCCAGGAATTCCGGCGGAATGGTGACCGTGATGTTCAGCGGGATTTCCTTCGTCACGTCGCTGATCCGCTGACCGCTGCCCGGAGTGCCGACGCCCTTCAGGCACGCATCCAGCGATACGCAGCCGTTCTGGCCGTCGTCCGTGGTTTTCATGCAGCGCATGAGGGCGAGCCAGTAGTTGGATGCGCTATGGTTTTTGCAATTCTCCAGTGCATCGGCCTTGGTATCGAAGCCGGGCGCCGCGCCGTTGACTTCCTCGCCGTAGAGCAGGTCGAGGTAATATTCGCAGGCATCGGCGCTGCCCGTGTACTCCGTGCTGACGGTCGTGAACGGAGCGAACGGAATGTGGACCGTAGTGCTCTCGAAGTCACCGCGCATGAACGGTTGATCTTCGTTGTCGCCGTAAGGACCGACCGGGTAGATGTTCCAGCCTTCATCGCCGTAGAAGGTGAACAGACCAGGGGTCATCGGCTGATCGATATAGAAGGCCATGGCCTGAATATCGTCGGTTTCGTCGAATTTCGTTCCCTTGGTGTCGTGAGTCGTCGTGAAGATCGCGCTGTTGAGGTCGTCCATCGACATCATGCCGAACGAATCCTTGCCGGTCATGCTCCAGATGTAGGCTTGCACGATCGCCACGTCGAATTCCATCAACTCGTACAGGAACTCGTTGCTGGTGTAGCTCTTGATCGCCGCGGCATCCAGGAAGCCCTTGCCCATGTTGTATTTGTCGATCGCGATCTGGAAAACTTCGTACTCTTCGAAGTTCAGTGAGCCTTGGATCGCCTCGTTGTCGCCTTTTTTCACGCCGGCCGAGGAAAACTTGATGCGGAAGGGCTGTCCTTCGCGACCGCAGGTGCTGTCCTTCAGCCGGAACACCAACTGATAATCGCCTTTCGGCAGCGGCGTCTGAATGGTGACGCCCACCAAGGCCTTATCTTCGAAGCTGCTGCGGCCGGGGCCGTTGGGCACATCGTACACGACTTTCTTCGCGCCGCCGGTGACGGTGACTTTACCGCCGCCGAAATCGCCTTCGACATCTTTATAGTCGACGTAGATGGCCATTTTCTCGCCATCCTGCAGGGTGTAACCCGGCGATTCCTTGTAGTACTGGCCGTTGCGTTCGACGATGAACACCACGTCGTTGGCGTCCGGGCCGTAGCTCGATTCGCAGCCGTACGCGTCGTCGTACTGCTCGTCCCAGCACTTGTTCCGGCATTTCATGAACTTGTCGCAGGAAGCATTGGGGCTGCACTCGTTGATGCAGGTCAGATACCGTTGCGAAGGCGCGTATTTGCCGAAGGCAAAGGAGGTCAACCGATCGGTGCATTCGGCCACCGACCAATCCGCGCCGAAGTGATCGCAGCTTTCCAATTTTTCGCAGTGCTTCTTCCATCCGCCGCAACGCACATCGGCATCGCCGGTCGCGGCCGGAGTGAAGTTTTCCTCGTCGCCGAACGGCTCTTCGAGCTGTTCGTTCTCGCCGTCGAGCGATTCGTCCTCGTATTGAGCCGCCGAACCGCCGCTGCCGGCGTTATACACGCCGAGGGACACCAATTGGTAATTGAAGAACTGGTGCCCACCGGTCATCGGCGCTTCCATTTCACTGTCGAAAATCCGGTTGGTGTAGACCAGCATGTCCTTATCGTCGAGGTACTGTCCCTTGCGATAACCGAGCGCCTGGTCGGCCTTGATCCATTCGGTCAGGCTTTCCAGTGGGATCTCGTATTCGGTCTGTCCGGGTTTCAGACTGGCCATCGCCACCGGCAGGCCGCCGGAAGCGTAGCCGTCGGCGCCAAAGCTCAGGGCGATGATGCCGGCGCTGGGCCGTTTGATCTGATAGAACAGATCCGGTTTTTCATCCTGGTTGATATCGAAATAGAATCCCTGACGACCCGTGAATACGCCGCCTTCGTCCGTTTCCCGGGAGGGGCCGACGTCATCGACGCTCATTTTGAACGTCCCGTAGCCGCGCATCGGCAGCTCGTCGGCTTTGTCATCCTCCTGCAGAATCAGGCAGCCGCTCAGCCAGAAGCTGGCAACCATCATCAAGGCGATCGTCAGGATTGTCGCCGCGCGTTTCATGTTATTCCTCCGCATTCTCATTGCGACCATCCTTCTTGCTTATTGGTCATCAAAGCCGGTGCCCAGACCGATGTAGATCCGCACCGGATGTTTGTCCTTGTCGTGATCCTGGAATCCGTGGGCCACCTTGATGAAGCTGTCCCAACCGGATGCGAACAAGAACATGCTCATCCGAACTTCCAAACCGACATCGGTCAGGAGGTCGTCGTTGACGTCGAATTTGCCGTCGTAGTTCTTGTCGAAAATCTTGTTCATGTTGTACAGGTCGGCCCGACGGGTCGGGTGCGCCCACAGGTTGCCCGCGTCGCCGAAGACGGACATATACAACTTGTCGAAGTAGAAGGACCACAGGGCAACGTCGATTTCTTTCAGGATCGGGAAGCGATAATCGAAGCCCAGGATGGCCATCGTTTCGCCCTCGAGGCTGTAACGCTCGTAACCCAAGAAAGCGCCATTGTCGGAGAAGGCGCCCATGCCGGTGACCCACATGCCGCCGCCATGGAACCGGTCGTAGAAGTTGACGCGGCCGTAGCTGTTGCCCCAGCCGTAACCTTCCGGAACCGTCGAATGCGTGAAGCCGCCCATCGCTTTGAGAATCAAGGTGTGGCGTTGCCGCTTCCACCGCTCAAAGTTCAGTTTGCTCCAGTCCGCGCCCTTGATGCCCATCCACGAATCGTTCAGATCCGTCAGATCCCACCAGGGGAACGGGAGATAGTTTTTGTAATTGAACATGATCTGCCAGTACCCGTAGTCGGGCAGCAGATACTCTTCATCCGGGTATTCCCGGGCGTCGGCTTCGGTGATCACGGCCGGATTGCTGAAGAAATCGGCCAGGTCGGTGCCCATCGGCGTGCCGGTGAACGGCTCGTGCAGCTTCGGGCTGCCGTAGCTGAACGTGAACTCGGTGGAACTGCCGCCGCGGGGGTTGATGCCGCCGTCGACGCCGCGCCGGTTGACCGAATCGCGGGACCACTGGAAGTTCATGGCGCGGCCGGTGATCTGCCGGGTCCGCATCGCGGGCTGTTCGACCCGGATGTCCTGATAGCTGTAGTACAGACTCAGGTTGTTGTTGCCGAACAGCAGATAGCGCAAGCCGATGAAGTAGAAGCTGGCGTCAAAATTGGCTTTGACGTCGAAGTTGAAGAACTGGAAGTCGGTGGCGATCGCCGGGAAGATCCGGTGCAAGGACAGGAACATCGTCACCGGAGTCATGTAGTTCTCGTAGAACAACGTGTACCGGCTTTCCTCGCCGACGTAGAACAAGCCCAACACCAAGTTGCGTTCCACGGCGTCGACCATGATGACCTCGGCGCCCATCTGCAGGCGGCTGTCCTCGTAGTTGACGATCGGGATCCACACCCAGGTGCCGGAGTGGTTGTACATGATCGGGAAGAGGCCCGCGAAGCCGTCGTACACGCTGTAATCCTGGTAATCCAGTTTCGGCAGCGGATCGATGGTCGTCACGTTCAGCCGGACTTCCTCGTCGGTCACGTTGAATTCGAAGTCTTCCACCGCTCGGTTCATCCATTCCTCGCGCGGAATTTCGTAAGGCCGGAAGCCGAAGCTGGTGAAGTAGGTGTAGGTGATGGAATTGCCGTCCGGGCTCGGATACGGGAAGAAGGCGCCTGTCTTGACGTTGGTGACCTGCGTCATCTTGTGGTTGTTGATGTTCACCTTGTAGACGTTGAAGATCCCGGTCCGGTCGCTGGCGAGCAACACGTTTTCGTTGTCCAGCCAGGACGGGTCGCGATCGTCGTGCTTGTCGTAGGTGAGCGGCCGCAAGCCGGTGCCGTCGGAGTTGATGATCCAGATATCCTGCTGATGCTTGCGGTACATCAAGAAAGCGAGCTTGGTGCCGTCGGGGCTCCAAGCGGGGTAGCCCATCTGGGTGTCGTCGTCGAAATCGAGCAGCACGTAGTAGCCGCTCTTTTTCGGATAACGCATGACCGCCAACTTGCGCTGGCCGCCCGCGTTGGTGATGAAAGCGATCTTGTCGCCGACCGGGCTCCAGGCGGGTTCCATCGCCCGCAGGTCGTCGGTGATTTTCTCGGTCGATTTCTTTTCGACGTCATAAACGTACAGATCGCTGAAGTAGTAGCCGTTCCACTCGTTGGCGTTCGGCTGGGCGTAAACGACTTTTTTGCCGTCGGGGGCCCAGGAATAGCCTTCGGTGTAAACCTTCGGGCCTTTTTTGATCTTGGTGTCGTTGATCTTATCGGCCTCGGGTTTCATGTTTTTGAAATAGAGCGCGGAGCCGCGCCGTTCGGTGCCGTGCGACGAAATCAAGCTGATGTACTTGCCGTCGGGCGAATAACGCGGGAAGTGGTTGGTGATGCCGACGAGCCAGCGGTCGTATTTCGACATCTGGGTTTCGGGAATGGCCTGATCGGTTTCAAACAACCGCAGAAAATGGCCTTTGACTTCCTGGCCGCCGGAAACCTTCAGCGCGCTATCGATCTGCTTGTTGTACTTATCGGTGATGTAGGCTTTCCACTGGTTGTAGAGTTCCTCGCGATTGAGGCCCAACTCGTGCTTGATGGCGCCGTTGTAAGTCGGATACACGCCCAGGCCGTTCTGGTGCCACATCCGCGCCGGCGCATCCAAGCCCCACTGCTCGCCGATCCAGGCGTTCATCGAGAAGCCTTGGTTGTAAACCATTTCGGCTTGGAGGCTGTTCTTATCGTAGATGATGTCCATCTGGTCCATGGTCAGCAGGTTGTCGTCGATCACGGCGCCGCGGACCAGCATTTCGCGGTTGGTGTCGTACAAGTCGGCGCCCATCGTCAACGACGAATATTGCGCCGCGCCTTCGACCATCCAGGTCGGCAGCATTTCGGTGCCGACGAAGGCGCTGATGCCCACGTCGAAGGCGTATTTGCGGCTGCTGTCACTGGCGCCGACCAGCACGCCGATCATGTTTTCACGGAACGTGCTGCCGGCCTTCAACGAAATGATGTGGCCCAGTTCGTGGCTGAAGCAGTCGGCCAGCCAGTCGGTGCGACCGCGGCTGTCGTAATAGAGGTTGCTCGCCCACATGGTGATCCAGTTGAAGTTGTGAGCGGCAAAACCGTTGGAGTAGTCCTCGGTATCGAGCAGGACCACGAAGATTTTGTCTTTCAGTTCGTAGTTCCACAGCTTGCTGTCGTGTTCGTAGACGTCTTCCGCGATTTTCACGAGAGCGCGGGCCGTGAATTCCTCTTCCGGATACCAGAAGATGGTGAAGTGGTCGGTCTCGGTGTATTTCCAGTCGATTTCCGAGTGGTTGACGCCGTCGTCCCACAACAGGAACGTCGCCTGCGCCTCACGCGGCGACCCGGCCAGGAAACCGAGAACGAGGGTGGAGAGGATGAGGGCGAAGACGAATTTGCTCATGGCTTTTTTCATTTCGCTTCCACGAAGAATGATGCTCAACATTTTTGCCACCCCCTTCCTACTGCCAACGCTTCTTGAGGCCGAGAGTGTAGGTAACGCCTACGCCATCGTTGCCCTCAATATCGAAGGGTGGTGTGTAATAAGAGCGCGAATAGACGAGGAACGAATTCTGGCCCATCATCGGGATGTTCATGTTGAAGTAGACATCGAGGCTCGGATCCCATTGATAGACGAGTTTCGGTTCGACCGCCAACGCGGACCGCGGGAAGTCTTCCAACTTCACCTCTTTGTCCAGGTTGTCGATGATCGTCGATTCGGCGATTTGATAGAGGTAATGCGCGGCGCAGGCCAGCGCGAAGGACGAATGAATCGGGGAGAGTTTCGGCAACTGGAAGGCGATTTCCGCGTCGCCCAGCACCTGGTCGCCCAGATCTACTTCTCCCGGCGCGTACTTGGTGTTGGCCGGCATCCGCCACAAATAACCGCCGTGCAATTCGAAGCCGAATTTCCACGCCGATTGTTTGAAGCCCAAACCGTTGTACCAGTTGGTCTGGCCGGAGGTCATGTCGTTCCGGATTTTGGCGCCCCGGCGCGGGTTGTCGTTGCCGGTCGGCCATTTGATGTTGGATTCGACCGCCAGGCTGGTCGTCGGATCCAAGCGCCGGAAGAACTGATAGGCCAGGTGCATCTGCACGTCGCCGAGGGACGGCAGGTCGGCCTCCCAGATTTTCCAGGGGTCGGAGTGGTCGACGAAATCGACCGCCGCTTCTTCCGCAAGGGCGCCGTAAGTGTTCTTGCGGCCCGAGCGGTAGTTTTGGTTACCCTCGTAAATCTGGGTTTTCTTGTAGCTCAACGGCCAATTGATGGACACCGAGAGATTGTCGGTCAAACCCATCCCGAACAGGAGATTCAAGGTTTCCGTTTTGGACTTGAAGCTCCCCGCGATCAGTTCGCCGTCGTCGTTCCAGTAGTGATGCGCATACTTGTACTGGAAGTTGGCGCCAAATTCGGTGACGCGTTTGGAGTAAACCAACGGCCGCGCGATGTAGTCTGCGGGGTATTCCCACCCGGCGTTCAACTTGTGATCGATCGCGGCATCTCCCCAGGGATTGTCTTTGCCATCGTCGCCGCTTGCCGCCCCATCTTCAGCCATGGCCAAAAGCGGCACGGCAAACAGGGCGGAAACGAGAACGAGGCAACCAAGAAGTAGGAACCTTCGCTTCATTCTCCCTTTCCTTTCGCACTGGTCTAGCGGGGAATCATTCGGGCCTTTTTACTTGCTCCACCACAAGGTGTCAAGCTTTACGGACACGTTTCAGAACAAAACCACGGACGAACCAAACACCGATCGTTTTTTTCTTTCAGGCCGATATCCCGGCATCGGCCTTTAAGAATGATTCCAGTTGGTTGATGTCCTCCTCGGAACCAATGAAAAGCGGCGTGCGATCATGGAGGGTTTTGGGCACCAGTTCGCGAATGGGACGATGACCGTTGTTTGCTTTGCCCCCGGCTTGTTCGACAAGAAATGACAAGGGGGCGGCCTCGTACACAATGCGCAGTTTCCCTTCCGGTCGCGCCGATTCGCTAGGATACAAGAAAATGCCACCATAGAGCAAGGTGCGGTGAAAATCGGCGACCAGCGACCCGACATAGCGGGCGCTGTAGGGCCGGTTCGTCGCCGCGTCGGATTCTTTCAAGTAGCTGACATACTTTTGGATTCGCGGATCCCACTTGGCGCAATTGCCCTCGTTGACGCTGTAAATTTTGCCGCGTTTCGGTATCCGTACGTCGTTGTGCGAGAGTAAAAAATCGCCGACCGACGGGTCGTACGTGAAGCCGTGCACGCCTTCGCCGGTGGTGAACAGCATGATCGTCGAGGAGCCGTAGAGAATGTAGCCCGCCGCCACCAGCTCGCGGCCGGGCCGCAACAGGTCTTCCAGGGTTCCCGGGCCGGTCGGGCTGCGCCGGCGGAAGATCGAGAAGATCGTGCCGATGGAGATGTTGGCGTCGATGTTCGACGAGCCGTCCAGCGGATCGAAGGCGATCGCGTAGTTGCCGAGGCGCTCGCCCGACGGCAGATGAATGACGTCTTCTTCTTCTTCCGAGGCCAGGATGCAGGTATAGCCGGACTGGCTGAGCACCTTGACCAGGATGTGGTGCGCGTAAATGTCGAGCTTCTGCACGGCCTCGCCCTGCACGTTGATCCGCCCGGTCAGGCCGAGGATATCCACCAGCCCCGCTTTGCGGACCTCGCGCTGGATGAGCTTGCCCGCGAAGGCAATGACGTTGAGCAAAGAAGACAATTCGCCGGTCGCTTCGGGATAACGCTTTTGCGTTTGCGCGATATGGCGTTGAATGGTAACCGTTTCTCCCAACATGGAATTACCCCCACGGACAAAAAGGCTGCTTTGAGATCTGTCGCCAAGCAGATGAGTTTTTATAAGAAAATCCGGGCCATCTGTCAAAGAAGGGGCCGTCGCCCCGCTTCGCCGGACCGTGATTGACACCTTTTGCATTCCATGGTTAGGGTTCGTGAATTGCCGAAATATTCGCAAGGGCCATGGAACAGTACACCGACCAACCGGAATCGCTCGCCTGGACCAGTCACCCGGTCGTCGAGGAACCCCGGCGCGCGTGGATCGTTCCGGTTTTCGGTTTGTCGACGGCGGCGGTGGTCTGGTTGGTCACGCAGAGCCCGGCCTGGTCGGCGGCCGGGTCGCTGGCGGTGGCGGTGGCGTCGCTGGAGTGGTTTCTGCCGACCCGTTATCGCCTGGATTCGCGGGGGGCCTATCGCCGTGTCTGCTTTTTTCGCCGGCGCCTGCCCTGGCCCGAAATCCGGCGGATCTGTCCGGATTCGCGCGGCGTGCTGTTGTCGCCCTATCCGTTCGCCACGCGATGGGAATCGTTTCGCGGCTTGTATCTGCGATTTTCCGGCAACCGGGAAGCCGTCCTCGACTTCCTCGCGCAAAAAATGGCGCCGGCGGAGCGGAACTGAATGAACTTCTGGAAAAACGCCTTTCAAATGGAGCTCGCGGAGGATTTCCAGGCCAGCCCGCGCGAACAGGAACTGCTCGACCGCCTGGCGGACCGCTTGTGCCGCCACGGGCTGAGCCTGCCGGCGATCCTCTTTCTCGAAACCTGCCGCCCGTTGAATTTCGTCGGCAGCCAATCCCTGGCCTTCCTCGAGCCGATCGTGCTTTCCGTGTTCGATTGGGAAGGTTACACCGATTTCCGGCGCCTGCTCGAACGGCGGGGCAGCATCGAGGCCCTGATCCGGGCCGTCGAGCAAGCCGAATCCCGCCGGCGCGCCGATCAACAAGCGGCGCATGACGCCCGCCAGGCCGCGAAAAAACGGGCCCGCGACCTCCTCCGCCACGGTTCTTCGACGCGAGGCGAAACATGACGATCGATCCGGAAAAAATCAACGTCATTCTGGCCACCGATTGCGGCAGCACCACCACCAAGGCCATTCTGATCGAGAAAATCAACGGCGAGTACCGCCAGACTTACCGCGGCGAGGCACCCACCACCGTCGAGGCGCCCTTCGAGGACGTCACCCTGGGCGTGCTCAACGCCGCGCAGGAAGTCGGCGAACTGGCGGGCCGGCGTCTGGTGGACGACCGCGGCCGCCTGATCTCGCCCGCCACCGACGGCGCCGGCTGCGACCTCTACATCTCCACCTCGAGCGCGGGCGGCGGCCTGCAGATGATGGTCGCCGGCGTGGTGCGCAAGATGACCGGCGAATCGGCCGAGCGCGCCGCGCTGGGCGCCGGGGCGATCGTCATGGACGTCATCGCGGCCAACGACCACCGCCTGCCGCACGAACAGATCGAACGCATCCGCCAACTGCGGCCCGACATGATCCTGCTGGGCGGCGGCATCGACGGGGGCACCCAGACGCACGTGGTCGAGCTGGCCGAGTTGATCTCGGCGGCCGATCCGCATCCGCGCCTGGGCGCCAATTACCGCCTGCCGGTGATCTACGCCGGCAACAAGGACGCGGCGGCGGAGGTGCGGCGCGAGCTGGCCGAACAGACCGAACTGTTCGTGGTCGACAACCTGCGCCCGGTGCTCGAAAAAGAGAATCTCGGGCCGGCCCGCGAGAAGATTCACGAACTGTTCATGGAACACGTGATGGCGCAGGCGCCCGGTTATCGCAAGCTGATGGAATGGACCGACGCGCCGATCATGCCCACCCCGGGCGCGGTCGGCAACATCCTCAAGCGGGTCGCCGACGAGGAAGGCATCAACGCCGTGGGCGTCGACATCGGCGGCGCGACCACCGACGTGTTCTCGGTCTTCGGCGGCGTGTTCAACCGCACGGTCTCGGCCAACCTCGGCATGAGCTACTCGATCAGCAACGTGCTGGCCGAGGCCACGCTGCCCAACGTGATGCGCTGGCTGCCCTTCGACCTGGACGAGCGCGACCTGCGCAACCGCGTCAAGAACAAGATGATCCGCCCGACCACCATTCCGCAGACCCTGCTCGAACTGATTTTCGAACAGGCGATCGCCAAGGAGGCGCTGCGGCTGGCGTTCGCGCACCACAAGAGCTTCGCCACCACCCTCAAAGGCGTGCAGCAGCAGCGGACGATCGGCGACACGTTCGCCCAATCCGCCGCCGGCGAAACCCTCGTCGACCTCATGAAACTCGACCTGCTCGTCGCCTCGGGCGGCGTGCTGTCGCACGCGCCGCGCCCGCACCAGACGGCGATGATGCTCGTCGACGCCTTCGCCCCCGAGGGCATCACCCGGCTGGCGAAGGATTCGATCTTCATGATGCCACACCTGGGCGTCCTGGCCGAGGTGCACCCGCGCGCCGCGACGGAAGTCTTTAAAAAGGATTGCCTGATCTACCTCGGCACCGTGGTGGCGCCGCGCGGCCAGGGCAAGGAAGGCAAGGATTGCTTTTCCTATGAGTTGGAACTCGCCGACGGCCGCAAGCTCGACGGCAAGCTGAAAACCGGCGAGGTCCGCCTGGTGGAACTCGGCCCCGGCGAGGAAGGCCGCATCCGGTGCCAGCCGGTGCGGGGCTTCGATATGGGGCGTGGCAACGGGGCCACGGTCGAAGGTCCGGTCTGGGGCGGGACGGTCGGCCTGCTGCTCGACGCCCGCGGCCGCCCGCTGGAAATTCCCGCCGACCGGAAAAAACGGCTGGAAACCGTCCGGGCCTGGATGGAAGCCTGGCAGGCCTACCCCGATTCGCATTGGATCGAAACGGAGGGCCGCTGACATGGCGCACACCTACACGCCCGGCTTGAAGGTCGTCGAACGTTTCCTGGTCCGCAAACGCCGGCTGCTCCCCTTGAAGGGTCAGGTGCTGGTGACGGTCGGCCAGACGGTCGGGCCCGACGATGTCGTCGCCCGCACCGAACTGCCCGGCACCGCCGAACTGCTCAATATCGCCAACCAACTCAACATCGACCCGTCCGAGCTGCCCGGGAAAATGCTGAAAAAAGAAGGCGACTATATTAAGGAAGGCGAGGTCATCGCGCGTTCGGCCGGCTTGTTCGGCCTTTTCAAAAGCCAGGCCATCGCCAAAAACTCCGGCACCATCGAAAAAATCAACGCCGTCACCGGCCAGATCCTGCTGCGCGGCCCGTCCCTGCCCGTCGAGGTCAAGGCGTATACCTCCGGCGCGGTGACCGAAATCGTTCCCCGCGAGGGCTGCGTCGTGGAAACGCCGGCGGCGTTCGTGCAGGGAATCTTCGGCGTCGGCGGCGAAACCAACGGCCCGCTGGTGATGGCCGGCGAGACCCCCGAACAGCCCCTGACCCCGGACCGACTGAGCGCCGACATGAGCGGGAAAATCGTGGTCGGCGGCGGTCGCGTGACGGCGGAAGCCCTGAAAAAGGCGATCGACCTGGGAGTCCGCGGCGTGGTGACCGGCGGTTTCGACGACCGCGACCTGTACGATTTTCTGGGTTACGACCTGGGCGTGGCGATCACCGGCGCCGAGCAGTTGGGCATCACGCTGGTGATTACCGAAGGCTTCGGCGACATCGCCATGGCCGCCCGGACCTTCGAATTGCTGCGGGCCCGGCAAGGCCGCCTGGCCTGCGTCAACGGCGCGACGCAGATCCGGGCCGGCGTCATCCGGCCGGAAGTGATCGTGCCATCGGCGGCCGGTGAGGATACCCGGCCGGTCGACGAACCAGCGACCGCGACGGGCTTGCAAATCGGGGGCCTGGTGCGGATTATTCGCATGCCCCACTTCGGCCGCATCGGCACCGTGACGGAACTGCCCCCGGAGCCGCGGCTGTTGAAGTCCGGATCGAAGGCCCGCGTGCTGGTGGTGGATTTCGGCGGCGAACAGGCCGTAGTGCCGCGAGCGAACGTGGAATTGATCGAGAGTTGACCGCAACGAAAGGAATGCCTTGATGAGCGTGAAATTCGGCGTGATCGGCGGCACCGGCCTGTACGAAATGCCGGGCATCGAAGAACTGCATGAAAGCGAAGTGAAAACGCCGTTCGGCGATCCCTCGGACAAACTGATTTCGGGCCGCTACCACGGCGTGCCGGTGGTTTTTCTGCCCCGCCATGGGCGCGGCCACCGCTTCATGCCGACCGCCGTCCCGTACCGCGCCAACCTCTTCGCCCTCAAGTCGCTGGGCGTCACCCACGTGATCAGCGTCAGCGCCTGCGGATCGCTCAAGGAAGAACTCCGCCCCGGTGACGTCGTGGTCATCGATCAGTTCGTCGACCGGACCCGGCACCGCGACGACAGCTTCTTCGGCCAGGGCCTGGTCGCGCACGTCTCCTTCGCCGATCCGATCTGCCCGTGTCTCGCCAAGGATCTGTACGACACCGCCGGCGAACTGGGCATCCCGGCGCACTGGAAAGGCACCTACCTCTGCATGGAAGGCCCGCAATTTTCGACGCGCGCCGAAAGCCTGCTGTACCGGTCGTGGGGCATGGACGTAATCGGCATGACCAACCTGACCGAGGCGCGGCTGGCCCGCGAGGCCGAACTGCATTTCGCCACCCTGGCGATGGTGACCGATTACGACTGCTGGCGGACCCACGACGCCGACGTCGACATCAACGACATCCTGCGGGTGATGGCGCAAAACAGCGACAACGCGAAAAAAATCATCGGCGCGGTCATTCAGAAGAACCGCGCGGCCGAAACCTGCGGCTGCGCCGCGGCGATGGCGGGGGCGATCGTCACCGATCCCAAACGGATTCCCGCGACCCTGAAAGCGGATCTGGCCCTGCTGATCGGCAAATACGTCAAATAGAGAGGAAACCCATGTCGATTCTGGTCGTCGGTTCGGTAGCCCTGGATACCCTGCGTTTTCCGGGCGGCAACGTGCACGAACGCGTACTGGGCGGCTCAGCCAGTTACTTTTCCCTGGCCGCCTCGCTGTTTTCGCCGGTCCGGCTGGTGGGCGTGGTCGGCGGCGACTTCTCCCCGGCGCACATGGAGCTGCTACGCCGCCACCAGGTCGATCTGGCGGGCCTGGAAATCGTCAAGGACGGCGAAACCTTCTTCTGGGATGGTGAATACCTGGACGATATGAACGAGCGCGTCACCCACGAAACGAAACTGGGCGTGTTCGGCGCGTTCGCCCCCAAATTGCCGGCCGGATGGGAAAGTTCGGACGACGTTTTCTGCGGTAACATCGATCCGGAATTGCAGGCGCACGTGCTGGCCGCCTGCGGCAAACGCCGGTTCGCCGCGCTGGACACGATGAACCTGTGGATCAATATCCGGCGCGAGGCCTTGCTGGCCGCCCTGCGGCGCGTCGACCTGCTGTTTCTCAACGACAGCGAGGCCAAGCTGCTGACGGGCGCCGGCAACCTGCTGACCGCGGCCCGCGAAGTGTTGCGGCTGGGGCCGGCGCGGGTGGTGATCAAACGCGGCGAATACGGCGTGTTCATGCTCGGACCGGACGGCCCCTTCGCCGCGCCGGCACTGCCCCTCGACGACGCCGTCGACCCGACCGGCGCGGGCGACTCGTTCGCCGGCGGTTTTTTCGGTTCGCTCTCGCAGGAACCGGCGTTGGACGAGGCGGCGTTCCGCCGGGCCTGCGTGGCGGGCACCCTGGCGGCCAGTTTCACCTGCCAGGGCATCGGGGTGACCCGCCTGGCGGAAATCGGGCGGCCGGATTACGACCGCCGGCTGGCGGAGTTCGTCCGGTTGACTCGCCTGGGCTAGGCTGGTGGCTGAACCGGCGCAATTAGCAATGGCAATCGGCGATCAAATCAGGCAAAATGTTGACACCCGAAAGCAGTGGTGTTAGTACAGCGGCAAATTTCGCCGGGAAGAAAAATGCGCGTCATCCGCTACATCATTCTGATCTGCCTGTCGCTGAGCGTGGTCGCGGCGTCTTGCGGGCGGCCGCACGTCGGCGCCGACGACGCCCGGAAGGCCAAGGGGTATTACGAACTGGCGGTCGCCAGCATGAACGGCGGCGACGCGACCGGCGCCCTCAACGAGCTGCTCAAAGCGGTGGAAATCAACCCCTACGATCCGGACATCCATAACGCGCTCGGCCTCGTTTACTATTCGAACGAAAAGTACACCAAGGCCATCAGCCATTTCCAAAAAGCGATCGAATTGGACCCACAGCACTCCGACGCCCATCACAACCTGGGCCATTTGTACCTTACGCAGGGCCGGTACGACCTGGCGACCGCGGAATTTCAACAGGCGCTAGAAAACGACCTTTACCGCAACCGCGCCCAGACGCTTAACGCGCTGGGTTACACCTACTATAAAAAGCGCGACTACCTGAAAGCCGAGGAAACCCTCAAGGGTTGCATCGAGCACGACCGGCTGTATTTCCTGGCCTACGACAACCTCGCCAAGGTTTACATCGCCCTGGAACGCTACGACGACGCCCGGCCGATCCTTGAGCAGGCGCTGCAGATGCAGCCGCTCTTTCCCGAGGCGATGCTCGACCTGGGTCTCGTTTACTGGAAAATCAATAAAAAGAATCAGGCGGTCGATCTGTTCAAACGCGTCAAGCAGATCGACCCGCTCGGGGAATTCGGCGCGCGCGCCGACGAATACCTGGGACTGTTGGAGTAAACGATTGACCGCTCGGAATAGCCCCCATCAGGCGGCCGTCTCGCGGCTGGCCCTGCGGCATCCATACCGGGACCGCATCCTCGAAACCTTATTGAATCGGGGCGCCGGCTTTATCGACGCGGCAGCGCTGGCCGGCAGCGGGCTGGCGGGCATCGGCGCGACGATCCAGACCGAATTTTCGTTGGAATACGAGGAAATCGAAGGGTTTCCGCGCCCGAAAATCGCCGGGCATCCGGGCCGGTTGCTCATCGGCCGCTTCGGCGACAAGCGCGTCGCGATCTTCCTGGGCCGCGTCCATGCCTACGAAGGCGCCGACCCGGCGGAAATCACCCTGCCCGTGCAAATCGCCGCCGGTTTGGGCGCGACGACCGTCGTGCTGACCAGCTCCGTCGGCGCGATCAACGCCGATTATCGCCCCGGCGAATTGATGTTCGTCGCCGACCATCTCAACCTGATGGGATACAACCCGCTGTTCGCGATGATGCAAAAAGCAACCGGCAATCCGTTCGCCGAGGGAACCAACACGCCGTTCGTCGACCTCTCGGGCGTCTACCGCACCGAACTATTCACCCCGTTGTGCGAAACCCTGGCGGCACAAAACATCCGCCTGCACCGCGGCGTGCTGGCCGTATTGCCCGGCCCGACCTATGAAACGCCGGCCGAGGTGCGCTTCCTCCGCAACGCCGGCGCCGACGCGGTCTGCATGAGCACCGTACCCGAGGCGATTTACGCCAAGTACGCCGGATTGGCGGTCGTCGGCCTGACCCTGGTCACCAATCGCGCCAACGACGGCACCCTGCGGGAAAAACCCTCGCACCACGAGGTGCTGGCCAACGCCGCCGCCGCCGCGGACCGCTTCACGCTCGCCGTTCGCGAAACCTTCCGGTTGTTGTAAAAAATCCTGGTGCCGCCGATTCGAAGGCGTGGCTTGCGAAGAGTATCGATAAAAGCCAGGCGACAATCGATTTGCCGGACGGATCACCCTCGCCGGGTGATCGGTCACGTCGAATCGCGCCTGGAAAGGCGCTCCTACCAATAATTTCGGTGAAGGATCCGCCCGGGCGGAGAAAATCACTTCTTTTTATGGTCGGGGATATACGGACCGACCAGCCAGGTCGGATCGTAGGTTTTCATGACCTGCCGCCAATCGGCTTCGTCCTTCACCTCGCGCACGGTGTACAGGCGCGGCCGGACGAGATCGAAGGCGACCGCCTCGGTGCCGTCTTCAAGCATGAAGGGAATCGCCCGGAACAGTTCCGGATGCGTTTCGATGTGCTGGATGAGGTCGGCGTCCTGGTCGTCGTGCAATTCGTGGAGTTCCTGGGACTGGAGAATTTCCTCGTCGACGTTGACGTCCTCGAGTTCGAGGTCGGTCACGCTGCGGGCCGGTCGCTGCAGGTTCATCATCACGTACAACGGAACGCTGCCGTTCTGGCTGATGAAGTGAGTCGGTTCATGCTGCGAGAGATGGTCGATCTCGCTGACCAGATCACTATTGATGAAGATGCGGCGACGTGCTTGGCTCATCGGTCTGTAAATCCCTCCTCGGCTCAATCCATCTTTGCGGATTTTTCCCATATTTGCGAAAAAATCAAGCAGGTATCAACGCTGGCCGAAAATAGCCGTGCCGACGCGCACCAGGGTGGCGCCTTCCTCGACGGCGACCGCGTAATCCGCCGACATGCCCATCGACAAATCCGGAAGCGGAACGCCGAGCTTGTCTTGCAGCCCGTCGCGCCGGCGGCGCAGCGCGGCGAAAAACGGCCGCACCTCTTCAGCGGGCCAGAACGGCGGCATGGTCATCAGGCCGGTCAGGAGCAACGAGGGAAGCGCCAGAATCGCCCGCGCGATGTCCTCGGCTTCCTCCGGGCGGCAGCCGCTTTTCGCTTCCTCGCCGGCCTCGTTCACCTGCAACAGCACCGGAAGGCGCCGGCCGGCCGCCGACGCACGCTTGGCTAGTTCTTCCGCCAGCGCGATCTGATCGACGGTATGGACCGCGTGAATCCAGGCGGCGAGGTATTTAACCTTGTTGCGCTGCAAATGGCCGATGAAGTGCCAGCGGGCGTCGCCGCCGACGAGCGGCGCCTTGTCGACCAGTTCCTGCACGTAGTTCTCGCCGAAATCGAGCTGGCCGGCGGCCATCGCCTCTTGCACCAAAGCCGCCGGGTGCGTCTTGGTGACCGCCACCAGCTTCACCGTTTGCGGGTCGCGGCCGGCCCGCTCCGCGGCTTGCGCGATGGCGCGGCGCACCGCCCGCAGATTTTCGGCGACGCTCACGATCCGCCCCCGATCAAAACGTTCTCGCCGTGAATTCGTTCCCACAAAATGGCGACCTCGGCCAGCGGCAGGCCGACCACGTTGGTGTACGAGCCGCGCACCTGTTGCACCAGGCCGGCGCCGATGTCCTGGATCGCGTACGCGCCCGCCTTGTCCATCGGCTCGCCGGTGGCGATGTAGGCGCGCAGTTGGGCGTCGCTGAGCGGCCGGATGAACACCTCAGAGGCGACGCTGTCCACGAACGACCGCTCCGCCGCGCGGTGCAACAGGCAAAAGCCGGTGACGACCACGTGCCAGCGGCCGCTGATCCGGCGCAGCATGGCGAATGCCTCGGCTTCGTCCGCCGGTTTGCCCAACATCAGGCCGTCCACCACCACCGTGGTATCCGCGCCCAGCACCCACTGGTCCGGGTAACGCAGCGCCACCTTGGCGGCCTTGTCGACGGCCAGTCGGCGCGTGTGGTCGTGCGGCGCCTCGCCGTCGCGCGGCGACTCATCGATGGCGGGAACCTCGACGCGAAACGGGATGCCCAGTTGGCCGATCAATTCGCGCCGCCGCGGGCTGGCGCTGGCCAGAATCAGTTCCGGCCGGTTCAATCCATGGCCTCCGGATTCATCAACAGCACCATGATCGCCTTCTGGACGTGCAGCCGGTTTTCAGCCTCGTCGAAGACCTTGGACGCCGGCGATTCCATCACCTCGTCGGTGACTTCCTCGCCCCGGTGCGCCGGCAGGCAGTGCAGGAAGATGGCGCTTTCCTTGGCCAGCCCCAGCAGTTCCGTGTCGATGCAGTAGCCGGCAAAGGCCTGCCGCCGCTTGTCCTCCTGCCCTTCCATGCCCATCGAGGTCCAGACGTCGGTGGTGAGCACGTCGGCGTCCCGCACCGCTTCGCGCGGATCGGTCGTCAGCGTCACGTTGCCGCGGGCCTCGGCCTTGGCGCGCGCGAAAATCTCCGGTTTCGGCTGGTAACCGGTCGGGCAGGCCAGGCTGAGGTGGAACGGCAGGCGCGCCGCGGCGTTGAGCCAGCTGTGCGCCATGTTGTTGCCGTCGCCGATGTAGGCGATCTTCTTACCTTCGTAGGAGCCGAGGTGGTCGATCACCGTCTGCAGGTCGGCCAGAATCTGGCAGGGATGCAACAGGTCGGTCAGGCCGTTGATGACCGGCACCGTGGCGTAGCGCGCGAACTCCTCGAGCACTTCCTGGCCGTAGGTGCGGATCATCACGCCGTGGACGTAGCGCGACAACACGCGGGCCGTGTCCTTGATCGGTTCGCCGCGGCCCATCTGCAAATCGCGCGAGGACAGAAAGAGCGGCTGGGCGCCGAGCTGGTAGCAACCCACCTCGAACGAAACGCGGGTGCGGGTGCTGCTTTTTTCGAAGATCAGCGCCACGCTCTTGCCGGCCAGCGGCTGGAAGTCTTCGCCGTCGCGCCAGCGTTCGCGCAGTTCGGCGGTCACGTCGAAAATGCGGCCGATTTCCTCGGTCGTCAGGTCGTACAGGCTCAGAAAGTGTTTCATCGCTTTTTCCCTTTTATAAGATGTAGCGCGACAAATCGACGTCCTCGATGATGCCGGTCAGCGCCTCGTCGATGAATTTCCGGTCGATGACGAACGTGGTCCCGCGCTTTTCCGGCGCGTGGAAGCTGATGTCCTCGAGCATTTTTTCCATGATGGTCGCCAGGCGGCGCGCGCCGATGTCCTCGGTGCGTTCGTTGACCTTGGCGGCCAGTTCGGCCATCCGCTCGATGCCGTCCCGGGTGAATTCGAGCCGCACGTCCTCGGTGGCCAGCAAGGCTTCGTACTGCTTGGTCAGCGCGTTTTGCGGCTCGGTCAGGATGCGGACGAACGCCTCGACCGACAGGCTCTTGAGCGCCACGCGGATGGGAAAGCGGCCCTGCAATTCGGGGATCAGATCGCTGGGCTTGGCGACGTTGAACGCGCCCGCCGCGATGAACAGCACGTGGTCGGTGCGCACCATGCCGTGCTTGGTGTTGACGCTCGAACCCTCGACGATCGGCAGCAGGTCGCGCTGCACGCCCTCGCGCGAAACGTCGGGACCGTGGCCCTTTTCGCGGCCGGCGATCTTGTCGAGCTCGTCGAGAAAGATGATGCCGCTCTGCTCGACGCGGCGCAGCGCCTCGACCTGCACTTTTTCCATGTCGATCAGGCGTTGGATCTCCTCTTTTTCAAACAGGCGCAGCGCCTCGGGCACCACGATCTTGCCTTTCTTGGTGCGCTTGGGGAAGAGGTTGCCGAACATGTCCTTGAAGTTGATGTCCATGTCCTCGAGGCCGGAGTTGCTGAAGATTTCGATCATCGGCAGCTTCGACCGGTCGGCCACTTCCATCTCGATCGAGCGGTCGTTTAGCTTGCCGTCGAGCAGCATCTGGCGGAATTTTTCGCGCGTGCGGCGGTAGCTTTCCTGCGGGTCGGGATCGCCGGGGTGCGTGACGAGCACGAACGATTCGCCCTGCACGGCGCCTTCCTCGGCCGGCTTATCGTCCTCGTCCTCGTACTTAAGGTGCGTCTCGGGCGCGGGATTTTTCGGCGGGGGCGGAACCAGCTTGTCCAGCACCTTTTCGACGGCCAGCCGGTGGGCTTCCGCGGCGACCTGCGTCTCGTGCTCTTGCCGCACCTGGTTGATGCCGATCTCGACCAGGTCGCGGATCATGCTCTCCACGTCGCGCCCGACGTAACCGACCTCGGTGAATTTGCTGGCCTCGATCTTGAGAAACGGCGCGCCGGACAGCTTGGCGAGCCGGCGGGCGATTTCGGTTTTGCCGACGCCGGTCGGGCCGATCATGATGATGTTTTTCGGATAGATTTCCTCCCGCAGGGATTCGTCCACCTGGGCGCGGCGCCAGCGGTTGCGCATGGCGATCGCCACGGCGCGCTTGGCCTCGTCCTGGCCGATGATGTACTTGTCCAGCTCGGCGACGATTTCCCGCGGGGTCAGTTCCCGTTGTTCGGTCATTTCAGTTTTCCTCAAGCGTTTCGACGACGATGTGGTCGTTGGTGTAAATGCAGATCTTCGCCGCGATCTCCATCGCCTCCTGCACGATCCGTTCGGCCGGGAGGTCGGTGTGGCGGACCAGCGCCTGCGCGGCGGCCTGGGCGTACGAACCGCCCGAACCGATGGCGATCACGCCGTCGTCGGGTTCGATCACGTCGCCGGAGCCGCTGACCAGCAGCGTGGCGTTCTTGTCGGCGACCAGCAGCAGCGCCTCCAGCCGCCGCAGCATTTTATCGCTACGCCAATCCTTGGCCAATTCCACCGCGGCGCGCGTCAGATTGCCGTGATATTCGTCCAGCTTGGCCTCGAAGCGCTCGAACAGATGAAACGCGTCGGCCGCGGCGCCGGCGAAACCGGCTAGGACATCTTTGTTCTTGCCGAGGCGACGCACCTTGCGCGCGCCGTGCTTCATCACCTTGTCGCCGATCGTCACCTGGCCGTCGCCGCCCAGGGCGACCCGCCCGTCGCGCCGCACCGCCAGCACCGTCGTGGCGTGAAAAGTCTCCATCATTTCTGCTCCTTGTCGGCGCCGCCGCGCCGGCGTCGTTTGCCGCGCGGATGCGCTTTTTCGTACACCGTCAGCAGCCTGTCAACCGTGACGTGCGTATAGCGCTGGGTCGTGGACAGGCTTTCGTGGCCGAGCATCTCCTGCACCTCGCGCAGATTCGCCCCCGATTCGAGCAAATGCGTGGCGAACGAATGGCGCAGGGTATGCGGCGTCACCCGCGTTCCCAGGCCGGCGGCCAGCCGCGCCCGCGCCACGATGTTTTCGATCGTCCGCGCGGCCAGCGGCGCCGCGCGGCGGCCGAGAAACAACGGGCTGTCTTCCAGTGCGCCGTAGCGCCCCAGGCGCGCGGCGGCGGTCGCCGCGACGTAATCGTCCAGCGCCCGCGTCGCGGCCGCGCCGACGCTCACCAGCCGGTCCTTCCGCCCCTTGCCACGCACGCGCAGGGTGCCGATTTCCTTTTCCCAGTCGCGCAACCGGGCCTGCGCCAGTTCGCGCAGCCGGCAGCCCGTGGAATAATATAGTTCCAAAATCGCCCGATCGCGCGCCTGGTTCAGGGGATCTTTTTCCACCCGCGCCTCGACGAGCCGGCCGGCCTCCTCGACCGAGAGCGACCGGGCCAGCCGCTTGTCGCGCCGGGGCGCGCGCACCTGCCGGGCCGGATTGACCGTCAACAGGCCCCGCTTCCGGCAAAAAGTATAAAAAGCCCTCAACGACGCCAACTTGCGTTCGATGGTCGTTTTGGCGGACGCCCCGGTCAGTTCGGCCAGAAAGGCGCGCAGTTCCAGCTTGCCGGCCTTGGTCAGATCGATTTCCTCCCCGTTCCGGCAGATTTCGTACCGGCGACAAAAGTCGCGGAATTGCTCGAGATCGCGCCGGTAATGGGTCACCGTCAGCGCCGAGAGATTGCGTTCGAGCGCCAAATGCCGGGCAAAATCGTCGAGCAGGTCGGGCAATGCGCGTTCCTTTGGCGCGGGGTGAATTCGACTGAAAACTAAAGCCGGAGTCGGGACCTGTCAATCAAAAGATTTTTCCTGAGAAACCGCGGAGGCTTGCAACCAGGCCCGCAGATCGGCCAGACCGCGCTCGTGATAGCGCTGTTTGCGAATCCGCTTGCCGCGGATTTCCGGTTGGGGCGGCAGCAGGCCGAAATTGGCATTCATCGGCGCGAACGGCGTCGTTTCCGCGCCGGTCACGTACCGCAACAGCGAGCCGAAAAACGTGGTTTCCGGCGGCGGGTCCAACTTTTGCCCGGCCACCTCGGCGGCGGTGAACCACGCGGCCAGAAGCCCCATGGCGGTGCTTTCGAGATAGCCTTCGACGCCGATCAACTGACCGGCCAGCCGAACCCCGGGACGGGCGCGCCACGACAAATCGGGCCGCAACAGGCGCGGGCCGTCGATATACGTATTGCGATGGATCACCCCGTAGCGCAGAAATTCGGCGTTTTCCAGACCCGGGATGAGGCGCAGCACGCGCCGCTGCTCGCCGAAGGTCATCCGCGTCTGAAAGCCCACGAGGTTCCACAAATCGCCCGCCGCGTTTTCGCGCCGCAGTTGCACGACCGCGTAAAACCGGGCGCCGGTGCGGGGATCGCGCAAGCCGACCGGGCGCATCGGCCCGTAGCGCAAGGTGTCGCGGCCGCGCCGGGCGATCTGTTCGATCGGCATGCAGGCCTCGAACACCCGCTCGTCCTCGAAACCGTGCGGCGTCACCACCGCCGCGTCGATCAGCGCTTCGTAAAAACGTTGGTACTCTTCTTCGTTCAACGGGCAATTGAGGTAATCGCCCGCCGCTTCGCCGTCGCGGCGGTTGGCGGCGAAGACGATTTCCGGATTCAGGCTTTCGCCGGCGACGATCGGGCTGGTGGCGTCGTAGAAGTGCAAGTGTTCGGCGCCGCCCGACGCGGCCAACGCCGCGGCCAACGGCGGCAGGGTCAGCGGGCCGGTGGCGACGATCGCGGGCGGGTCCGGCAGTTCGGTCACCGCCCGGCGGATCAGCCTGAGGCGCGGCTCGGCGGTTAAAAGTTCGGTGACGCGGCGGGCGAAGGTGACGCGATCGACGGCCAGCGCCTGTCCGGCGGCCACGGCGTGTTCGCGGGCGACGCGGACGATCAGCGAGCCGGCCGCGTCCAGTTCGGCGATCAACAAGCCTTTGGCCGCGCCGACCGCGGTCGATCCTAGGCTGTTGGAGCAGACGAGTTCGGCAAAATCCGCCGTTTGGTGGGCGGGCGTCATGACGGCGGGCCGGGACTCGAACAGGTCGACGTCCAGGCCGCGTCGCGCGAGTTGCCAGGCGGCTTCCGCGCCGGCCAGGCCGGCGCCGACGACGGCCACGCGGGTCAAGGCTCAGCCCTCGGTCGTTTCTTTCGGTTCCTCGGCCTCGAGCGGTTGTTCGTAATCGCACTCCCGGATCGGGCAACTGAGCACCACCTGGCCGTCCTTGCGGCGGCGCAGGAGGAACGGATTGCTGCACTTCGGGCACGGCGTGAGCACCGGCTCGGCGCGATAGGTCACCCGGCATTCGGGGTATTTCGAGCAGCCCCAGAACACGCCGCGCGGGCCGCTGCGTTCGACCAGCGAACCGCCGCAGCCCTCGCGCGGGCACGGCACGCCGGTATCGAACGGCAAGGTGCCCTTGCACTTGGGATAGGTGACGCACGAATAGAAACGGCTGCCCTTGCGGCTCATTTTTTCGTTCATCGGGCCGCCGCAGATCGGGCAGAGCTTGTCCGACGGCTTCGGTTCGGCCGTCGGCATCGCCGGCCGCTCGACGATCGACACGCGGCCTTCGCCGTCGCGGGTGTAGTTTTTCGTGTTGCGGCACTCGGGGTAGTTCGAGCAGCCCAGGAAGGTGCCGTTGCGGCCGTACTTGATGACCATGACTCCCTGGCCGCACTTGTCGCAGACGATGTCGGTCTTTTCGCCCTCGCGTTTGAGGTTCTTCATTTCCTTCTCGGCGATTTCAAGCGTGCCGGAGAAGGTTTTCCAGAAGTCGGCGAGCAGGGCGTGCCACTCGACGCGGCCTTCCTCGACCTCGTCGAGTTCGTCTTCCATCCGCGCCGTGAACGATACGTTGAGCACCTCGGGGAAGGAATCGACCAGCAGGCGCGTGACGGCCCGGCCCAGGTCGGTCGGCCGCAGGGAGCCGCGGACCTTCTTCGCCTCGCCGGCCGCGCCGTTTTTATCGGCGGCCTTGAGCTTCTCGACGTAATCCTTGTCCAGGATCGTCGAGAGGATCGCGGCGTAGGTGGACGGCCGGCCGATGCCCTTTTCCTCGAGTTCCTTGATCAGCGTGGCCTCGGTGAACCGGGCGGGCGGCTGGGTGAACTTCTGTTGCGGATCGACCTGCTTTTCGGTCAGTTGCTGATCCTTGACGAGCGGCGGCAGCTTGCTTTCCGGTCCGCCGTTTTCCTCTTTTTCCGCCTCGTCCTCGTCGCGCATCGCCGCCAGGTGGCCGGCGAAAATTTCCTTGTGTTCGCTGACCGACAGGCCATAGGGGCCGTTGGCGATCTGCACGGTGGTGACGGCGAATTCGGCGGGCGTCATCTGGCTGGCCAGGAAGCGGCGCCAGATCAGGTCGTACACCTTGAACTGCGCCGGCGAAAGGCTGGCTTTCACCTTCTCGGGCGGCAGCTCGAGGCTGGTCGGCCGGATGGCCTCGTGCGCTTCCTGCGCGCCCTTGCGGCTCTGGTAGAAGTTGGGCGACGCCGGCACGTAATCGGCGCCGTAGACGCGGCCGATGTAATCGCGCGCCGCCGCCTGCGCCTCGGCGGCGATCCGCACCGAGTCGGTGCGCATGTAGGTGATGAGGCCCTGCGGCCCTTCGCCGGTGATGTCGATGCCTTCGTACAATTCCTGCGCGATGCGCATGATGTTGGCGGGCGACATCCGCAACCGGCGGCTCGCCACCTGCTGCAGGGTGCTGGTGATGAAGGGCGGCCAGGCGCGTTTTTTCTGCGTGCGTTCGGCCAGGCCGGTGACCGTGTAGCGGCCGGCGCTCAGCTCGCGGCAAACGGTTTCGGCGGCCGCGCGGTCGGCGATATTGAGCTTCTTGCCGTCGCGGGTGCCGAGCTTGGCGGTGAAGACCGGCGGCAGGTCGGCGGCCAGGTCGACGAAAATTTCCCAGTATTCCTCCGGTTTGAAATTCTCGATTTCCTGCTCGCGTTCGACCACGAGGCGCACCGCGACCGACTGCACGCGGCCGGCCGACAAGCCGCGTTTCACCTTTTGCCAGAGCAGCGGCGAGAGCTTGTAGCCGACGAGCCGGTCGAGCACGCGGCGGGCCTGCTGGCTGTTGAATTTGTCGAGGTTCAATTCGGTCGGGTGGTTGAGCGCCTCGATCACGGCGCGCTTGGTGATTTCGTTGAACAGGATGCGCTGAATCGGCTTGTCCTTGAGTTTCAAGGCCTCGCCGATGTGCCAGGCGATCGCCTCCCCTTCGCGGTCGGGGTCGGGGGCGAGCAGGATGCGGTCGGCGTTCTGCGCGGCGGCGCGCAATTCCTTGAGCACCTTTTCCTTGCCCTTGATGGTGACGTATTTCGGCGCGAAGCCGTTCTCGATATCGACGCCCAACTCGCGTTCGGGCAAATCCCGCACGTGGCCCACCGAAGCGCGGACCTCGTATTCCTTACCCAGGTACTTGCCGATGGTCTTGGCCTTGCTCGGCGATTCCACGATAACCAGGGAATGACTCATCAATCCTCAGTCCAGATCGCAATGAACCGGTTTCCCGGTTGCCGCTGCAAGCGGCCTTGTATTTCCAGTTCCACCAGCGCGGCGTTGACGCGCGCGGCGGACAATCCGGTTTTCTCCACCAGGGTGTCGGTGTCGGCCGGGCCCAGCACCAACACGTCCCACAGCGCCCCGACGTCGCCGTCGAGCGCCGGCGCGGCGGGTCGCCGCATGGCCGCGAACGCCTCGTCCTCGGCAAAACCGCGACGCAAGTGTTCGCCCAGCACCTCTTCCGTCACATCCACGATATCCAGCAGGGGCTTGGCGCCGTCGCGCAGCAGGCGATTGACGCCTCGGCTGGCGGCGCGGTCGATCGGTCCCGGCACGGCCAGCACCGTCTTGCCTTCCTCCATCGCATACCGCGCGGTGATCAGGGCGCCGCTTTTTTCGCCCGCCTCCACCACCACGCAGGCCCGGCCGAGGCCGGCCATCAGGCGGTTGCGCCTGGGAAAGGTAAAACGATCCGGCGGCGTACCCGGCGGAAATTCGCCGAGCAGCAAGCCGCCCGCCGCTACAATCCGTTCAAAGAGCCCCGCGTGTTCGGGCGGATAAATCACGTCCAGACCGGCGCCCAGCACCGCGATCGGCCGGCCGTTTTCGCTCAGGGCGCCCGTGTGCGCCCGGGCGTCGATGCCCAGCGCCCCGCCGCTGACCGTGCAAATGCCGGCTTTGGCCAGAGCTGCGCCGAGCCGCATCGCCACCCGCTCGCCGTATTCGGTCGGTTTGCGCGTGCCGACCACGGTAACGGCCAACTCGGCTTCCTCGGCCAATCGGCCCCGGGCAAAAACCACCGGCGGCGGCGCGATCATCGTCCGAAACGCCGCCGGATACCGTGGATCGTCGACGGCCAGCACCTGCTGACCCAGACGCTCAGCCTCGGCCAGAATGCGGTCGACCTCGTCCCATCTATTAAAGGATAAGACCGCCTCGGCCTGATTGGTTTTCAACCCCGCCGCGCAGAGCCGGCTCATCTCCGCTCCGAACGCGCTTGCCGCGTCCGGAAAGACGGATAACAGGCGTCCGACCGCCACCGGACCGACGCCCTCGACGCAACTCAGAGCCAGATGAAAACGAGCCATCTCGGTTCCAATCACCGTTTTGGGGCGTAAGGATAAACACCGCCGCGCCTCGGCTGTCAAGACAAAAACTGCATAATTTTCACGCGGCCGTTACTTTTTCGGCGGCAATCGATTAAAAAAAGACCGGCTCGCGGGAGCCGGTCGGGAAGCGGCAAACGGTGGAATCGGCTATTGCACGTCGCTCACCACGGTATCGCCGACTTGAATCGGACGAATGGCGTAGGTAACCAGAACCGTTGAGGTTTTGTCGCCGACGCGCGTGACGATGACGTTGCCGATCTTATAACCCGGCAGGTTTTGCGGGTCTTTGCTTTTCCGCCAGATCGAGAAGCTGTTTCCCACTTTGACGCCGTTCTTGAGACCGAGATCGATGAAGGCCACTTTGCCGGTCGGCAGCATGAAATCGTTTTCCGGCGTGCCCTGCACGATGGTGCCGGTCATTTCCAGATCGGTCATCTTCAGTTGAATGCGGACGTTGTCGCGGCTCATCATGATCAACCGGTCGCCGACGACGACCTCGGCGTTGGAATCGATGATCTTGCCGGTGTAAACGATCTTGCCGTTGGCCAGTGTCGAGGCGTCGATGGTTTCCAGTTCGCCGATCAGATCGACCAGATAGCCGACGTATTCGTGCTGCGAGGGGTGCCGGACGCGTTCCTTGACCCGGAAGATCGTGAACACGTCGCCCGGTTGCACGTTGGCGCTTTTCCGCATCGAGAAATAGACGCTGTGGTTGGTGCCCAGCAGCAATTGATCGTCGATGTTGTCGGTGATCTGGCCGGCGCCTTCGAGGATTTCCTCGCTCATGATGTCGATTTTATTGATGCGGGTGTCGTAGCTGAAAGTGGTGTCGAACACCTTGATGTTGGGCGGTTCGAACAGGTCGGGCTCCACCGGCGCTTTCTGGTCGCCGTACACCGTCATGCCCCGCTCCAACTTGATCTTCAACACCTGACCCGGATAGATCCAGTGCGGGTCGGCGATTTGGGGATTCATTTCCCAGATCAGCGGCCATTCCCAGGGATCGTTGTAATAGCTCTGGGATAGATCCCACAACGTATCGCCCGTTTCGACCTTGTGCTCGACCACGTCCACTTTTTGCACCACTCCGACCGGCTTCTTCGCCGCGGTCGGCTTGGTGGTCGTCGTGCTCTCGGCCCAGAGCACGGTCGCGATCAGCACCAAAGCCAGCGTGATGGCGGCCACCCGCAAGGTCCGACGCTGTTTCATCAATCAAACCTCCTTCAGCGAGGCGATTCCAAGTTGATCTTTTTCGCCTCGGGGGAATCCGGATATTCCTGCAACAAACGTTGTTTCGCCTGCCCGGCCTTCTCGGTCTGGCCGAGTTGCTGATAACTTTGCGCCAACCAGAAAAGAGAACGCGCCGCATAGGGACCGGCCGTCTTGCCGGCCGCCACGCAACGCTCGTATTCGCGCACCGCCTGGCCGAGTTCGCCCAACTGGCGGAAGGATTCGCCCAGCGCGAAGCGAGCCCGCGGCAAATAAGCGCTGTTGGGATGCTGCGCGATGAACGCGTTCAGATCGTAAATCGCCAGGCCCCAGTTCTGTTTTTCCATCTGGCCGACCGCCGCGCGAAAAGCCTGTTCGTCGTTTCCGACCGGACCGCCCGACCCGCCCGCCGGCAACGGCATCGGGGCCAGCGGCGATTCGGCGGCCGTGTTGTTGTTCATCACGCTGGGCGGCGTATCCATCGCCACTCTTTCCTGCGGCTGGTTGATGTAAACCGTCGGCGTATCCGCTTGTTCCTGAAGCTTTTTAATCGCTTCCCGATTATTCTTCGTGGTTTCGCGCAGTACGAACAGCGAGCTGTTCATTTCTTCCATGCGCAAATTCATGTCGGCCAGCGTCGCCTGAGTTTCGGTGATCTGCGCCTGCAGATCGGAAACCTGCTTTTTAAGTTGCTGGTCGCCGGCACACCCCGCCCACAAAAAAGCGAGGCACACCAGCACCCACATGGTACGCTTGCCGATTTCCATCGAAATAAACGAATCCCTTTTAAATTTCGGAGTTATCGTATCGTCGGGCGCCTTCGACTGTCAAGAGAAATTCCAAGGGGTTGAACATGCTTTTACCGGGGATTTCTAACGGCTCGACAAGGCCCGAACGACCTTGCGCAGCGGCTGATCGACCAGATTCAGGTAACGATGCTCGTCACCCGGCCGATACGCGGGCATCGGGTACATTTGGACCTTCAACGAATAAATCCCGGCATCGAGGCGCTCCACTCCCTGGATTTCAAAACCCAGGCAGCCGAAACAACCCGGAAACTGCTCCGGTGGATCGGGAACGGAGACATCGTCCCGATAGAACGCCGGTAGCGTCACCCCGTCGTGTTCCTGCAGAAAAATCTGCCGCGAAAACCAGCCTTCCCGGTGTTGGGCCGTGGTGCCGGCGACCACTTGCCAGTCGGAAGGCCGCCGGTCGAAATGAATTTCGTTTTCCTGCATCCGGCCGTCGATCAAAACGCCCGCCGGATTGTGCTGATTGTAAAAGCGGCGGTTCGGCACGTTCGGCGGCGAATCGGTGTAGATTTTCAATTTCGCTTCGCGGAACAAGCCCGAAATGCGAAACGGCAGATTGAGGCTGATCGGAAATTCCATGCCCGTTTTCCAATAGACACTGGTCAACTCCACGCTCGGCGAGGGAATCCGCCAGAACAGAATCACCCGGTTGCGCGTTTTGCGTAAAATCCGCACCGGCCCGTCGTTGTAGGCGATCACGGACGATTGGAAATCGTTTTCATTGCGTGTGAAATGAACCAGATTCCAAATACTTATCGCTTCCATCCGGATTTTCTGCCGATCGGCGACGCTCTGCCCGTTGCCGCCGGCGGCCGGCTTGACGATCAACTTGTCGATGCTGATCGGCGCCTGCGGATGATAACCGATCAGGTAATCGGTCGTTTCGATCTCGTTGCGGTCCACGTGATAGACCACGTAATCCTTGGGACTGCGCGGCGCCGGCCCGGAAAACGCGAACAGATAAACCGCCGCCCGGCCGCCGTCCGCCGGATCGTAAAGCGTGATTTCGACACCTTTCTGCGCCCCGGCCGGCCAGGATGCCGCATCCACCGCCGGACCGGCGTCGGCGGAAATGAACGCCACCTCGTCGTCGGCGTCCAGCAGGCCGCGATCGGTGTCCGCCGAGGCGCCGCTGCCCGAGCGGAACACGTATTCGCCCGCCAGACGCTCATCCACCTGGAAGGGGATCGGCGTCCATTTGCCGCCATCGACCGCGAACATCCCCAGGCGATCGATCGGAGTTCCGTTGAGGGTCCCGATTTCCCGGCCCTGCACCGTGACGGGATCGATGGTCCGGGTCAGCGTTTTGCCCACGGCGGCCGCGGTCTGGGCATGCGCCGGCGTCAGCGACAGCCAGCCGCCGATCGCCACCGCGAGTAAAAGCCAAAAGCGCCGTTTTCGTCCCGCCGGTTTCATGCGGCGCATCGTGCCGACCGGGCGAGTAACTGTCAAGCAACGGAAGAAAAAGTCGGCGGCTCGTTCCGCGCGTCGGTTTTCCTTGACCCTCGCGGCGGGAAGCGGTTATTTTCACCGCGAGCGCAAAAAGGTAGCTACCGTGGCGAAAACCCTGACCCTGCTGATCGTCTGCGATGCCGATCCGGACCGTCCGGATTACGGCGGACCCTCGTTCGACGTTCGCGGGCCCCTGCGGTGGCGAGGCCTGAGCGAAGGGGCGCCGCGCCTGCTGGAAGGTTTGGCGGCCTGTCGCGACGACGCCGGCCGCGGACTGCCGATCCTCTGGTGCGTCCGCGCCGACGAACAAATCGAACAGTGCCACGACCGCGCCGACTGGGCGCTCGATCACTTCGCCGCGTTCTGGAAGGATTGCCGATCGGCCGGCCATTCACTCGGCTGGCACCCGCATCACTGGCGCTGGAGCGACGAGCGCCGCTGCTTCCATCAAGAGATCGCCGATCGCGACTGGCAGACCCGTAACCTCGAAAAAGGCGCGGCGGCCTTCGCTCAACCGCCCCGCTTCAGCCGAACCGGCTGGTACGCGATGAACGACGAGAACCTCAACACGCTGGAAAAGCTGGGCGTGGAAATGGACCTGTCGGCGATGCCCGGCATGGTCCGGCGCGGCGAGCCCGACCGGCGCGGCTCCTACTTCGTCGGCCAATACGATTGGTCCCGCTGCAAGAGCGCCCCGTACCACCCGCATCCGCGCGATTACCAGAGCGAGGATCCGCGCGGGCGCAAACTGATCGAGTACCCGCTGCGCACCACCGCCTCGCCCGCGTTGCGCGCGCTGCTCGGCCTGCGTTACCGCCTGCGCGGCGCCACCGGCAAAATCGGCGCGCGGCTGGGGTTGAACGTCACGCTGCATCCCTGGTTGTTCGCGCCCTTGCTGGACGAGGCGCTCCGGGAAGCCGAAGCTCGGGGCGCGGCGCGGCTGGCGGTTTATTTTCATCCCGACGAATTGCTGGCGGACGCCGGGCCGCGGCTCGCCGGCCTGCCGCTCTACGGCGCGCCGTACCTCCTGCGAAACGTCGCGCGGCTGCAACGGCTGGCGCAACGGCGAAAAATCGAGGTGCGGTTCGCTGACGCCGCCGACGAACTAGCCGATTGGCAAAAAAAATTGTCCGCCGCCGGCGAACCGGATTGGCAGGCCGCGCCGATCGCCGCGGCGGAAATGGAGCGGTCGGCGGACCTGGCCGTGCAGGTTTTTCACCCCGCCGACGCGGAGGAATACCGGCGGCGTTTTTGCTGGAAACACGAGGAGCTTTCGCAGGTCGGCCCGTGGATTATGGCAGGCCGGCAGGAAGATCGGCTGCTCGGCCATTATCCGTCGCTGGCCGGGCGCGCGTGGTGGTTCGGCGAAGAAGTGACCAGCGCCCATAGCTGCGACACCGCCGTGCTGCCCGAGCGGCAAGGCAAAGGCCTGCTCGGCAAACTGGCCCGCGAGCAGTACGAACGGCTGCGCGCGGCCGGTTTCCGCTTCGCCTGGGCGTTTCCCAACCACCGGATTTTTCCGCTGCGGGTCGGCTCGCTGGCCTGGCGGGAAGTGGCGCCGTTTCCGTTTCTGATTCGGCCGCTACGGCTGAGCGCCGTCTTGCGGCGCCTGTGGCCGGGGCCGCTCGGCGCGTTTCTGGCCGACGGCGTCGGCGCCGGTTGGAGCCTGCTGTCGCCGTTGCCCCGCTCGTCGCCGGAGGTGGAAATCGTTCCGGTCGGCGAGTTCGGCGCCGAAGCCGACGAAATCTGGAGGCTGGCGCGAACCCGGCTGTCCATCGCCACCGTGCGCGATCGCGATTGGTTCCGCCGCCGGTACGTCGCGGCGCCGGATCGGCCCTACGAGCTGTTCCACCTGAAGCGACGGGGGGATATCGTCGGGCTGGCGGTGACGCGACTGACCGAAAAACGCGACCTGCGCACCTTCGCCGTCTGCGAGCTTTTCCTGGGCGATTTTGTTTTGGAAACGGCGACGGCGGCCCTGGCGGCATTACTTCGGCATGGCGCGGAAAATGGCGCCGAGGTGGCCGGCGCGCTTTGCCTGCCTCATCAGCCGGAATACCAAGCCTATCGCCGGGCCGGTTTCTGGCCGCTGCCGCGCCGTTTTCATCCCGAACCGACGTTTTTCACGGCTTATCCGCTCCAGGGCAGCGACGATAGCGAGGCTTTGTTCGACGCGAAAAACTGGTATCTGACCTGGGGCGATTTGGACACCATTTAAACAGGATGCCGATGCAACCCGAGCAACCCGCGATCACCAAACCGACGGCGCCGCGCAACGTCAAAACAGCGTTGCGCTACGCGGCCATGGCGGTGCTGACCGTCGGGCCGCTGGCCTACGTCGGCTACCAGGTCGCCGACGGGTGGCCGGCGCTCGCCGAACGATCCTGGCATTTGTCCTGGCCTTACCTGGGCCTTTCATGCGGCCTGCTGCTGCTGAATTTCCTCCTCGTCTCCTGGACCTGGGCGCAGACGTTCCAGTCGCTGCATCCGGGTACGCGCGTGCCGCTGCGGCACACTTTCGCGATCATCTACACCGCTCAGTTGGGCCGTTACATCCCGGGCAAAATCTGGATCTGGCTCGGACAGGCGTATCTGGCCGAGCGTTTCGGATATCGCAAAGCCGACGCGCTGACCGCCGGCGCGATTCAGATCATCTGCGGCAACGCCGCGTCGGCCGCCGTCTTCGGTCTGACGCTCTGGGGCATGGGCCAGCCGCTCTGGCTCTGTTTCCTGATGATCGCGATCTCGCTCGGCGTCATGGCGGCGCTGCTGGTCGCTCCGGCCCGCCTCGAAGGCTGGTACAACACCCGGCGTCTCAAACAAGGCAAGGATCCCGTCCGACTGGTGGCCTCGCCGCCGGCCATGATCAAGGTCTATTTCATCATGACGCTGGCCTGGGCCGAGCACTGTCTCGCCTTCGCCGCGCTCGCCTGGGCCGTATTGCCGGCCGGCGGCGACGACTTCTTCGAACTGGCGACCGCTTACAATCTGGCCTATCACGTCGGGCTGTTTCTCCTGATCGTTCCCGGCGGCCTGGGCGTTCGCGAGGGCACGTTAACCGCGCTATTGGCACCGCGCCTCGGCGAAGCGCCCGCCGGAATGCTCGCGCTGGTGCAGCGATTGTGGTTTCTGGTCGGCGAAGCGGCGGCCTTCGGCCTGGCCTGGCTGATCGCCTATCGCGAAGGCGTCCTGGCCGGCAAACGGTCCGATCCGCTTTGACATCGTGGCGCATTCGTTTCAAATTGATTGCTGGATTTTTCCAGGGAGGTTCACCATGCGCGGCCTGCTACTGTTTTTGATCGCCGGAATGTCTTTGGCGTCGTTTTTTCTGGCGGCGAACTGCGGTGACGACACCGACGATCCGGCCGGCGTCAACGGCGACGACGACAATGACGACGACACCAACACCGACGGCGACTACTACAGCGAGGAATGCAACATCGATTACGGCGCCGACATGGGCTGCGACCAGTCCGAACCGGCCTGCCAGCACGCGCGCCTGATCAACATCGACCGCTACAATCACCCCGAGGAATCCGATTGCGCTCCGGCGCTGGATTGGGGAACCCAGCTCGCGGCGGTGGCCTTGGCGCATTCGAAGGACATGTGCGACCGGCATTTTTTCGATCACATCAATCCCGACAACGAGGATCCTTTCGACCGGATGGAAGAAGCGGGCATCGACTTCGTCGCGGCCGGCGAGAACATTTTCATGGCCTGCGGCTACACGATGGATCAGGTCGTGGATCTGGCGGAAGAAAGCTTCATGAACGAGCCGGAATGCGAATACAACCACCGCTCGAACATTCTCGCCCGCGATTTCAAGAACGTCGGCGTCGGCATCCACTCCTGCGCCAAGGACGGTTGCATCTACCTGACGCAGGATTACGCGTCCTACGAGTTCTCCGATCTCCGCGACGACACGCACGAGTACTGCCCGAATTTTGATTAGCATGCACGGATATTCATTAAATTAATTGACGCCAATTCCAAGTGAGGAATACATATATATTGTAGTACCCATAAACAACATCATCTTTGGCCTATCCGGCCACAGAACACAAAGTGATTTCTTTAATAAAAGTGCTATAACCAATTGTTTTTCAATAATATTATCGACAATTCTCATTGCAATCTCAATAGTTCAGGCAAATAATAATTGAAAAAAATCAATTCCGCGCAGATTTTTCTTGACATCGTTCAAATCGCCGGTTTATCGTTTGCCCAGCAGGCACTCAAAAATACTGGATATTACATCTAACATAATTATTGGGCTTCGTTTTTCGGTAAAGTTTCACGCGCAATTACCGAATTAATAATTGAAGCCCACGGAGGGGTTGATTAATGGCAAGGAAGTCCCCGAAATCTTCTCGTTCCCGCCAAAAAAAGCAGACAGCCATTTCTCATCTGTTGCAAAATCGGGGTAATCGTCCCTTCGAAGACGTCTTGCAGGATATCTCCAAAGCAATCGACGCGAATATCGAAGCAAAAATCGGCAAGCCCATGGAAAAATTGCTTCTGCAAGGATTCACTGTCCGGTAAGTTACCAATCCATTTTACCAACGATTTTTCGCCTTGAACATTCGAGCCCGATCAGGGGCTTCATCCATTAGCGAATGGGAGTGGGATCATGGGGAAATCAAATGTACGCTATCGAAATAGTAAATGCGTTCATACCAGCCATCGAATTTATGAGCCGTTGATTCTTTCTTTTAATTCCGATCCACATCTACGTGAAAAAGTCGATCAAGTATGGGAAAAGCGCACCGAAGAAATCTGTAATGCCTTGAGTTCGCATTGTGGATCGATAAAAAAATGCACACTAGGCGAAGGCAATTACCCCTGCCGTTTCGACACCCAACAACAAATTGATGCGATCAACAAAAAGAAAGAAGTTTTATCCAAATCATATAATTTACAAAATCAAATCAAGCTTCAACTGATCGAACAGCGGTTGGATTTGCTGCAAAGTTCTGATTTATGGAACGGTCCGGAACGGATTCGCGATTGTGCAAATTTTTCCAAACAACAGGACATCTCTGGCTTTCATTGTTTCGGTACCGTGGACATGGTCTATGTCCTACCCGCTCCGTCCTCCACATGGAGCAGTGCTTTTCGGATGTGTTATGCCTTACCGAGCATGGTATCGGGGCTTTTCGGTTTTCCGATGCATCGTATTAAGGCAGTCCGAAAAATCGATAAAAATGGTAATTCATTCGATTTCCGGCGGCCGCTACCAACCAAACCAGGACGTTTCATTGCCTACTCTTTTTTACATAAACCGAATATTGAATTCACTCCCGGCGGCAAGTTCAAGGCTGAATTCATTCGTCGAGTAAGCGACTTTTTTTTGCCGCGTGAGGACGAAAATCATCAGCTTCAAGCTGCCGCCCTGGCTGACCATATTGGTCCTAAGGCCTATAACGACGCCTGTGTCGAAGTGTTTTTAACCATGTGCGTCGCCTTCCCCGTAATGATTAAAGCCGAATTTGATTCAATTGAGATGCTGTCGAGATTTTTAAATTCGGTATATGAACATTTTACCGTTTATTGCGTGGATTTAACCCCAAGAAATAAAAAGAGACAGCCATCGCGGATGCATATGCAAATGTCGACGATGTTGGGTTGGTACGATCCTACCCTGAATGATCGAAGTAAACGGGCAAAAAAAATTACTGAACCCGCCACTTTTCAAATGCTCGTCAAATGCGAAAACGACCCGAACCGCGTGGCAAACCATATATCACGGTTGATCAATCAGTATTTAAGCGAAAAAGGCAAACTGGCCATTATCCAGAATCGTTTGTCCCTGGCAGAACAGCAATCAAACCAGCGGCAAGGAAAAGGAACATTATCCTGGTTCGAACGACCTTATTATTGGGATCTGATGATCGTTTTTAAAACGCGAAAAATTTCTAGAATGATCCGCCTGATGGCCGATAAAATCCGCGAACTCGAAGGTGTCACCCATACGACCACCATGCCTTTTCTGGCCGCCGGCTTGGATGAAAACGTTGATTTTTCACAATTTTCCGAGACCCATTATTTCCAAGGAAAGCTCTACAAACCAGCCAAACCGGCTTCTGTTTCCGATTCCTATTGCTCGGTGGATGATGAAAAATTAAAGATTACCAATCATTTAAACGATTGGAAACAAGGGATTGATCTTTTCCCGAAAAGTCTTTCGGCATTGGCCGAAGATGACGCATTGGTGAATCGATACATCCATGTTAACCGCGAATTGCACATTCTCTATGCCTATTCCATACAACTTGAGGAATCCTGGCAGGCGCAAGTACGCTTACGAACACACGAAGGATCCAACGCCCGGCAAAACCTGTTATCGCGGAAGACTTTTAAAGATTTTCGCGCGACGATCAAAAAATATTTCCAAGCTTTCGCCGAATTAGAAACAAACTATCGCGACGCATTTAGTAGAGCTAACCGCGAACAGTTGTCCACTAATGAAAAAAAAACCCTGGTTAATTTATTCCAACAAAAATGGTGGCTCTACCTGGAAATGGCAAAGTTCCACTGTTATCGAATCAAAGAATTGCTGTTGGGAATAGCCGCTGAATTTCATAACCGAACTGAAAGTCACCAAGTCATCAGCCTTACCGAACACGCGTTGAAGGTGGGTGAGCAGGCCGGTGTTCTCGACCTGACTATGGAAGCAATCGGCCGACTTTTCCGCCGTTATTGCGGTGAAGCCAATCCATATATTCTCAAAACGGGGAAATGGGCTACCGATCAATCATCGAACACCCCAGAGGATCAGAGGGATGATTTGGGATGGAAAGGATTGTTCATTTCCTCAATTGGCAGTGATTATAAGATCTTCCCTCAAGCCCATTTACTTTATTTGCCAATGGATTTGCGATTTGCCACCAGAGGAAAGTTATTAATTGTCGCCCATGAAGCCGCGCATCAGATATTATATAATATTTCATTAAATAATATTTCAACCCACCCGGCAGGTGTCCTCCCCGGCGAAACCGTCTTTTACGGCTTCCAAAAATGGTGGAATGATTTTCGCGACGCAGTCAAGAAACATGCTGACAAACAGGCTGATTTAGCTGAATTTTCCACTAATCTCATTCTGGGAAAATATTCATTGCATGAGATCGAGGTACTGGCGGATATTTTCGGCCTCCTGGCCGCCGGACCTGGCTTCATTCGCGAGATGATTCATTACCTGGGTCTTCCGCTGAAAGAGGAATTATGGTTTTTGAAAAACCGTGAATACATGGAAAGCAATACCACTGAAATCAGAATCGTCTCGCTCCGAATCGCCATCATGTACACCGTCGCCAAAAAACTGGGTTGGCTCGACAAGGATCTCGACGATTTCCAAATCGAACATCTGATCAATGATTACTTCTCCAAACACGAAACGAAAGCCATCAGTGATGTCCTTTTTAAGAATGCAAAAATAGACACTGATCCCAGTTTGGCGGAGCTTTACCACACCTTGCCGGACCAGGATTCCATCTGGTCGGATCTGCTGATTCTTCGCTTTTTGCAGACCGAAGATGGTGAAAACGCAATAAAGAGCCTTGTTCAATGGATCCATCTACACGGTTCCAAATTTCATTTTTATCCGCTGCCATTCGAGGAAAACCTACAACCGACCGCCGAACAATGGAAAAATGCCTGGGAAAAAAAATATCCGGCGATCATTGCCTATATCAATGAGTACTGCTCTTTGCTGAATGATCGGTTCGTATATAACGATGAGATCATTCTGGATGCCCCCCTTCGCTACATTGCCGGAGCCAGTGCCATGAACAACACGCCTGGCCATTACAGCATGGGCCGGATTTTGCATTCACTTTATTATAGCGATTGGTTGACTAGCTACAATAACTTAATTGAAGAGATGAGAAAACTAGTAGATTTCGTTAGTTAACTAAATATCTTTCTCTTGCCGCAGAAACAACTGACTGAAAATATTAATCGGCGACGGCACTTTGTTGTTTTCCGAGATTTGTCACAAGTCGCAGTATTAATAAACGGGAAGATAGAAAGTACTCCGACCGTATCAACGCGGTGGTGATGGCGTCGTCCGAAACATGGTCCTTATTTGGTGAAACACGAAAAGGTTCCGGTAGTGGACAAATGAAAGGAAATACCATGAAGAAAGATTTCCTGAAAAACAACTACCCAGAGTTGATCGCCGACTTGTACGCCAACGAAAAAACCGCCTGGGAGGATCTCTATCATGGGGCGCAATCATTCTTTGTGGGCGCCTTTATCAATAAAGGTTTTTCGGAAGAGGAAGCATTTGACCTCTATCACGATGTCTATTTGGCCTTCATGAAAAAAATGAAAGCCGGCCGCTCCTTGCCGAGTGAAATCAATTCGATGGAAAAATTGGTTCAATATTTGATCGGCATCGGAAAGAGAAAGTCGCGATATCGCAGATTTTTTCTTCATATCACCGACGGTCTGGGCGAACAATTCAGCGAAGACAACCTGTTGTTTCTCGCCGAAGATGATCCACAGACAATCGAGAGTACCATCGACGAGATCGCCGAGCGATGCAATTACGAGCAATTTCTCGATTTGCTCTGGCAGAGATTGGATCTGATATTAATTAATTATCCGAACCAACTACATAACGAAATATTTCACGATTATTACTATAACACAATTTCGATGGCAAAGCTGACTAATAAATACAAGATCAGCGAGGCAAACGCCAGAAAGATCTTTGAGCGAATTAAAAAATTCCTGATGGAGCAAACGGAAAGCCGATGAACAACCGATGATGGACTCGTCCCACGCCGTCAAACAAGTCGTTGGGAAGTCGGTAATCCCGGTGTCCATAATCATCAAGCTTCCGTTGGCTACAACCCGAGAATCAGGCATCTATTTGCGCGCGTTGTAATGGGGCCTGATACTCGGCCGGTTTCACATTTAAAGAGGAGGGGAATTCAATGAGACGCAATTTGTTTCGAGAATTTTTTCGATACCTGGCCGCTCTGTTGCTGGCCCCGGCAATCGATAAGGAGACGGAAAAAGAATGGCCGCGAGTGAAGAAAGCCGCGGCGAAGATCAAGGCCAGACCAATGCCGGCGGATATCCGTCAGGAGTTGGAAAAAATAGATGACGAGCTTGCAACTCTTGTCGAAAAGGAAGCGCTTCTGCATCGGCAGATCGGACTGGATCGATTTCTAGCAACCGTACAGGAGCGTTTGCAAATCGATGATGATGCCTATGCCAAGAAGTTGGGAATAAAAAATTCAGAGCAACTCCAAATGCTCAAGAAAGAAGGACAACAAGCAATCGGAAAAGAATACGATGAAACCAGTATCAGCATTATCCGCAAATTCAAACTGACTTGCGCTCAATATCTAAGACTGGTCGCGCAAGTGCTGGAATCTCCGGCCAGTCCAGGTCTTCGGATTCAGCCGTTGGTCGGCTTTGGAGTAAAAACGGATGCACCTAAACGTGGCATTCCAAAAAGCCAATTAGCCGCGCTCAAGGAGTTGGAAAAGAGACTGAATGAGAAAATGAATAGATAATTTTTTTTCGGCTTACCGAAGAGCGCCAAGAAGGGAGAAGTGTATTTTCCGACTAAACAATTAACTAATTTCTAGTGCCGATGTATTGCATTACAAAACACCATATAACAAGTGACAAATTGCTTCACCAAGCAGCTTTGTCCAGGGGTTATAAGGTGTTTTTTCGTAGTGTCCCCCCGAAAGCAAGACAGATTTAGGCGGCTTTTAGGGTGAGGTAAGCCGCTTCGACCTCGTTCGGCGTCCGGTAACCGAGCGCCGAGTGGATTCGTTTTTCATTGTACCAGCGGACATATTGGTCGATGG
>JAAYVF010000030.1 GCA_012517325.1 Myxococcales bacterium
AGCCCGATGCAAAACGGAAAATCGAAAGGGAACAACCAACTGGACGTGGGTCTATCAGGCCTCGGCTCCGAACTCTACGTAACCAAGGGGACATTTTTGCTGCACAGTTGAGGGGACATATTGCCTAAGTATAAACAGACGGGGAAAGGGACGGATTTACTTGTCAGCGCTCGCCTGACGCAGCGCATCGGCCTCGAAAACGCGATTCGCGGCATCGGGCGCCAGCGCCAGATTCACCAGCGCCGCGGCCAGTTCAGAGCCGGAGAGCGAGGAAAATTTGTTTTGCAACTTTTTCAAGCCCACGGCGCCGGCCGCGGTCAACAGGCCGTCGAAGATCGTGGCGCCGGCCCGTTCCGACGGCCGGGACTCCTCGCGATCCGGGCCGCTGATGAACGCCGGCCGCGCGATGACGAACGGCAATCCGCTGGCCTGCAATTCGGTTTCCAGCCGCCAGCGCGCCTGGTAATAGCCGCCGCGCGCCTTGGGTCCGACGCCGATCGCCGAGAGATAAACGAAGCGCGGGGTGATTCCCGCGGTTTTGGCGGCGCGCAGCAAAAGGGCGGTCAGCCCGTAATCGACGGCGTCGTAGCTGCCGGTTTGCGGATCGACCCCGCGGCTTTTCAGGTTCTTCATGCGGGCGCGGGTGGTGCCCAGCAGGGCGAAAATGACGGTCGGCCGCCGCCGCGCCAGGGTCGCGGTCATGGCGGTTTCGTTCCAGGGGGTTTCGTCGACCGTCGCGCCAAGCGCCGCGAAACGTTCGCGCCATTCGGTCAGGCGGTCGGAATCAGGACGGACATGAGCGATCGCGGAAATGCCGCGCGCGGCGAGCCGGCGCACGACTTCACGCCCGGTATAGCCGGTAGCGCCGGCGATAAAAGCGGTTTCGGTCGACGATGACGGCACGGGAAAACCTCGGCCTTTATTCCTGGCCTTCCGCCGGTTCTTCCCCCGGTTTTTCGCCGCCGTTCTTGTTCACTTTCTTCACCTTGATCGCGACATCTTTCACGCCGTCGACGCCCTTGAATTTCGCCTCGCCGTCGTAAATGCCCAGGTCTTTGAAGACGCCGCGCCGCTTCAGTTCGTCGGAAAGGTATTTGAACCCGAGCACCTTGAATTTGCCCTGGGTCTCGATGATGAAGTTGATCTCGCTGGTGAATTCCTTGTCGTTGTCGGGCATCTTGAAGTAGACCATCGTGCCGCGATAAACCTTCACCGCTTCTTTCGAGGCGATCTCGCGGCCCGGCGTGTAGCGGGTCATTTCCAGTTTCTGGCCCATGAACGCCTTGTTCTTTTCCATGAAAGCCCGCTTGCCGACCTGAAAATAGCCCTGCCAGTACTGGCGGCCCTTGCCGCTTTGCAGCGCGGCCAGGTCGTCCGGCGAAAGCATGAGATCCTTGAGCAGATTGGGATCTTTCTTTTCGATGGCCTCGAGATAGGTTTTCACCAGGTCGTCCATGCTGGTAAACCCGGTCACGAAACCGGCGGCGACCGGCTTGCTTTCCTTGCCGCCGCAGCTCGAGCAACCGGCCAGAGCCGCTAGCAGCCAGAGAATCGTCAATGCCAACCCGACTCGACGCATTTTTCTATCCTCATCCCTTGGAATTTTTCCTTAAATCGGACTAAAACTAGCCGATGTCGCCGGGTGTTGCAACTGAGGATTTGCGACCGGGCGCCGGATTGGCCCCCCGGGCCGTTTGCCTTGACAGATACCGGCTCCGTTGATACCTTTCAGCGCCCATAATAACCCATTTTCGGGGGTTTCGCGTTGTACGACCCGACTCAATGGCCCCAAGTTGGCCCGACTTTCGCCGCCCTCAATCAGGCCCTGGAGCGCACCGGCCTGATCCATCCGACCGTCACCGCGCCGCTCATCGCCGTTTTGCTGTTGATCGGCCTGTGGATCGTTATCCGCCTGGTGCGGCATCGCCGTGCCGCCGCGCCGGAGGCGGTTGCCGCGGCTGAAAAGGCGGTTGTCGCCGAACCGGAGGAAATCGAGGAGTCGGAAGAACCGGAACTCAGCGACGCCGAAATCGAAGCGGAACTGTTGGCCGAGGAAGAAGCGCCCGGCGAGGCGGCCGTCGAGGAAGTCGCCGCGGAACCGGAGCGTGAACCGCAACCGGTGGCCGGCCCGAAAAAGGCCGAATCCATTGAAGACGTGGCGGATGCGGTCGAGGAAGAGCTGGAAATCGTCCTGGATTCGGACGGTGAAATCGAGGCCATCGATGCGTTCGAATCCGCCGGCGCGGCCGCCGAGGAAATCGAGGAAATCGAGGTAGTCCCGGTTCCGGCCAAACGGAAAAAGGGCGTCGAAGAGGAACCCGAACCCAAGCTCAGCCTGTTCGCCCGGTTGCGCCGCGGGTTGTCGAAAACCGCCGGCGGCCTGGTCGGCCGGATCGACAAACTGATCAGCGGCCGCAAAATCGACGCCGATTTTTTCGCCGAACTCGAGGAAATTCTCTTCACCGCCGACCTGGGCCCGATGACCGCCGAAAAGCTGCTCACGGCGCTCGAAACGCGGGCGCGCGAGGAAAAGATACAGGATGCCGCCGCGATCCGCGACATTCTCAAGGACGAAATCCGCAAAATCCTGGAACCGCACCAGCGGCCGCTGGAATTCGACGCCGCCAAGCCGTACGTCATCATGGTGGTGGGCGTCAACGGCGTGGGAAAAACCACGACCATCGGCAAGCTGGCCAAGATGATCACCACCAGCGGCAAAACGGTGATCATGGGCGCGGCCGACACCTTCCGCGCGGCGGCCGACGAGCAGTTGACCATCTGGGCCGAGCGCGTCGGCGCCGATATCGTCCGCCAGAAGGCCGGTTCCGACCCGGCGGCGGTGGCGTTCGATTCGGTACAGGCGGCGGTCAACCGGAGCGTCGACGTGGTGATCGTCGACACGGCAGGCCGGTTGCACACCAAGCACAACCTGATGGAAGAGCTGAAAAAGGTGAAGCGCGTGATGGCCAAGGTGCAGCCCGAGGAGCCGCACGAGGTGCTGCTGATTCTCGACGCGAACACCGGCCAGAACGCGATTTCGCAGGCCAAATCCTTCCACGAGTCGCTGGGCCTGACCGGCATCATCCTGACCAAGCTGGACGGCACGGCCAAGGGCGGCTGCATCGTCGGCATTTGCGACGAATTGGCCGTTCCGGTACGATATATCGGCATCGGCGAACGGATGGACGACCTGCGGCCGTTCGAGGCGCGCGATTTCGTCGAGGCGTTGTTCGAAACCGCGGAGGATTGAAACTCTCGTGTCCGGCACCGGCAAGGAATATCGCAAAGGCGATCCGCTGCGCGGCGCGGCGATTCTCATGCTCACCTGCGAGCTGCGGGGCATCACCGGTCTGGCGGCGCGGCGGTTGATCGGGGCGACCTTGATCGATCTGGGCGTGGACGAGGAAAACGCGCGCCGGTATCTCGAACAGCATCGCGGAGAGCTGGCCGCGCTCTTGCGGGAAGCCAGCAACGGCTGAACGGCCCCGACGGCTTTTTACCCCAACAACAGATAGATCACCGACACCCCGGCGGCGAGCACCAGCAGCGTCGAGACCGCGCCGAACCGCAAATATTCCCAAAAACCGAGGTGGTAAACGTCCTTGGCCTGTTCGGCGACGATGATGTTCGCCACCGAACCGATCAGCGTCAGGTTGCCGGCGATCGTGGTCGTGAAGGCCAAGAGCACCCAGCCCAGCGACGTGGCGCCCAGGTTGCCCAAGTAAGGGCCGGTCAATAGCACCATCGGCACGTTCGAGACCAGGTTGGACCCAAGGGTCATCAGTAGGCTGAACCAGGCCAGGCCGCCGGCGTTGTTGAGAGCCAGGTGCGGCGCCGCCGCCGGCCAGATTCGCTCCATGAGCCCGGTTTTCGCCAGGCCGGCCACGACGATGAACAAGCCGCAGAAAAACACCAGCAACGGCCAATCGACGCGGGAAAAAACCTCGCGCGAATCGCGTCGTTCGTAAATCATCAGCACCAGCGCCCCCGCCACGGCGGTGTAGCCCAGATGGAACCCGGCGAAAAATCCGGCGATCACCGCCGCGGCCACCCCCATCACAATGGCCAGCCGGCGGCGGTTGATCTTTACCGGCGGCGTTTCGTTCGCCAGCGTCGCGGGCAGGCGGCGCGCGTAATAAAGGCGCAGCAGCCCGATGTTGATGAGCAGTCCCAGCACGGCCGCCGGCGCGGAATAAGCCAGAAAAGCGACGAAGTGCATGCCGCTCAGGCTGCCGATGATCATGTTTTGCGGGTTGCCGACGAGCGTCGCGGCGCTGCCGATGTTGGCCGAGGTCGCCAGCGCGATCAGGTACGGCCCGAGCGGCAGTCGCGATTTCCGGCAAACCGCCAGCAGGACCGGCGTATAAAACAGGCAGACGGCGTCGTTGACCAGAAAGGCCGACAGCAAAGCGGAGGTCGCGGCCGTCGCCCACAGCAATTGCCAGGGAGTGCCGAACGACCCGAGAATCCATTGGGCGATCCAATCGAAAAAGCCGACCCGTTCCAGGTAGACCGTCAGCAGCATCATCCCGAAGAGCAGCACGATCGTATCGTGGTTGACCGCCGCGTAGCTTTCCTGCGGCGACAGCGCCCCGACCGCGATCATCAGCACCGCGCCCAACAGCGCGCCGGCCGGCCGGCCGATGGGCAGCGCCCGAAGCCGTCGCGAGGCGATCAGCAGGTAGGTCAGGATGAAGATGCCGTAGATGACGAAATTCATCTCGCCGTTTTTTCTCCTTCGGCGGCGCTTCCCGCCGCGAAATCAGCTTGCTTTATTCCGGCGACGTAAATTTGGCAAGGGCGCCGGATATTCCGGGGCGACGGTCGGCAATGAAAGGCGGCGGTTATTCCAGCCGGTTGATGATGCGGCCGTTGGCGAGGTCGGCGTCATAGGGCGAAAAGGCGACATCCACTCGGTCGCCCAGCAGAATCCGCAGGCGCGGTTTGCGCAATTTCCCGGCGGTCCGCACGATGACTTCCTTGTTTTGTTCTTCGAGGAAGACGCGAAACATGGCGTTGGGCAAAGCCTCGACGACCTTGGCTTGCAAGGTATAACTGTCATCAGCCATGGCCGATTCCTCCTTTGACGGATCCAGCGGGAAAGGTCGCTTTGGACGGCGGCCACATGCTACCCTTGCCGTTTTGACGGCGTCAAGAAAAAACGGGGGCTGGAAAAAAGCGCCGGATTACGCTTCGCCGTAAGTCGCCAACAGGGTGTGGCAACGTTCCATGACGCGTTCGACGTTTTGATTCAGGGAATCGAGATTCTCGGCTTCATCCCCCGCCTTGGCGGACAATTCGCGCAGATCGCGCAACATCGACCAGTTGGCCAGCAGGCTCTTGCGCAGGGAACGCAGTTCCTGCATCTCGATCGTCAGCGACCAGACGAACTCATCCAGCACCAGATCGATGACGGCCAGGGTGTAATTCACCTGGACGGCCAGATCCGGGCATTGCTTGACCCATTGCCGGAACGGCCGCATCTGGCAACAGGCGGAATCGTGAAGGTTGGCCAGATAAATCGCCTGATCGACGATCTGGCGCAGATGAAAATGCTGGTCGGCCGATTGCAGACCGCCCTGCAGCAACAAATCCAGCGATTTTTGGATGAAAAAAGCCTCGTTCCGCGCCTCGCCGGTCGCTTTTTCGGCGAATTGATACAAGCAGGCATTTAAATACTGAGCGGCGGCGAAAATTCCGTACTCGTGGGAGACGACCTCTTGAAAATTCAAGCTATGCCTCTTCCCGTTATGTTGGACCGCGATGGTAAATAATGGCAAATCCTACCATGAATCAACAATCTACTGCAATTCGCCATCCGCCGGCGCTCCCAGGTCGCCCGCGAGGCCCTGGACTAGGGCGACGGCGGCGAGGGCGGCGGTTTCGGCGCGTAAAATGCGCGGCCCCAGGCGCGCGGTCCGCCAGCCGCCCGCGGTCAGTTCCTCGAGTTCGTCGGCCGCGAGTCCGCCTTCCGGCCCGCTTAACAGGCAGACGGGTAAAACCCGGTCGAGCGGCAAGAAGGCCGCCAGGGGTCGGGCGGCGGTGGCATCGAGGGCGAGGCGCAGCGGACGGTCCGCCGTCAAGGCGATCGCCGCGCCGCAAGAGTCGGCATATCGCAAGGAAGGTTCGACCGTGCGGCCGCATTGCGCGCAGGCCCCGCGCACGACCTCGCGCAGGCGGCGCAGCTTGTGCTCGACCGCGTCCGCCGACCAATGAACCACCGAACGGCGGGCGGCGAAGACGACCAGCGCCGCAACGCCCAACTCGACGGATTTTTGGGCGATCCATTCCGGTTTTTCGCCCTTCGACAGCGCGAAAGCGAGCGTCAACGGCAACGGCGATTCCCGCCGGACCGTCCGCACCTCGCCGACCTCGACCCGCACCCGGTCGCCGTCGCGCGAAACGACGACCGCCTCGGCCTCGCGGCCTTGCCCGTCGAAGAGGCGGATTTTTTCGCCGGGGCGGACCCGCAAGACGCGGTTCAGATGATGCGCCACCGGGCCGGACAGCAACAGCGGGCCGGTTTCCAGAGGCGCGGCCGGGTGGCGGCTCAGGCGCGGATCAGTTCCAGCAGGCACCATTCGTCTTGTTCTTCCTCGAAACGAAGTTGCATCCCCAGTTCGTCGTAGACCGCCAGGACGTCGCGCTTGAACTCGGCCAGCACGCCCGTCAGCGCCAGTTGCCCTTGCGGATCGGTCAGCCGCGTCAGGTCGGCGGCCAGTTCGATCAGGGCCGGCGCGGTGATGTTGGCGATGACCAGATCGTACGGGCCGCCGATGGCGGCAAGCGGCTTGCCGGTGAATTCGCAGCGGTCGGCCAGGCCGTTGAGTTCGGCGTTTTCGCGCGCGGACTGGACGGCCACCTCGTCGATGTCGGTGCCGACGGCGTAACAGGCGCCGTGCAGCAGCGCGACCAGGGCGAGGATGCCCGTGCCGGTGCCGACGTCCAGCACGCGGCAGGCGGGCCGCTCCAGGCAGGCGCGTTCGATGCTGCGGGCCGCCAGTTGCGTCGTGGCGTGAGTGCCGAATCCGAAGGCCATTTTCGGTTCGATGATCAACCGCCGGGCGCCCGGCGGCGCGGGCGTGTCGTCCCAGGAGGGTTGCACGACCAGGCGTGGGGTAATGGCCGTTTGCCGGAAATGCTGCATCCAGGAAGTGGCCCACTCGTCGTTGGGCCGTTCGTCGATCCGGATCGTCACCGCCGCGGCGGCGGGGTCGAATTCGCGCACGCCCGCGACGAAGCGTTCGGCCAGCGAGGCGTACTGTTCGATCTGGCGGCGGTCCTCGCCGTAGGTCAGCAGGCAGAGGCGATCGCCGGAAGGCTGTTCCTCGAGGCCGCGCAGCCCGAAGTCGAACAGATGGGCGGCGATGGCGTCGGCCAGATAGGCGGGCGCCTCGATTTTCAGCACGTAGAGGAAGCTGCCGGCTTTTCCCTCGTTCATCGATCCTTCCTGGCCGCATCCTGCGGTGAGAAAACGGGCAGATCGTACCCCGGTTTGCCGACCGGCCGGCCGCCCCACCACGCGTCGCAGCGATCGGCCATTTCGTTCATCCGATCCTCGATCAGCCGGCGCAAGCGCTCGCATTCGGTTTCGTCGGCGTCGGCCGGCACGAAAACCGGTTCGCCGTGCAAGACGACGATTTTGGTGAACGGTACCGGTAAAAAGTAACGATCCCACGAGTGGAAAACAATCCGCCGTTTGGCGCCGTACATCATCGGAATGATCGGCAGGCCGGTGGCGCGGGCCAGGACGATCGAGCCCATCTTCAACCGGCGCGGCGGTCCGACCGGCCCGTCGGCCATCATGCCGCCTTTCTCGCCGCCCTCTTTCAGTTTGTCGATCAGCGCCCGCAGCGCTTCGTGCCCGCCGCGGGTGCCGCTGCCGCGCACCGAGCGGAAGCCCAGGCGCCAGGCGATCCCGTTGGCGTACTCGCCGTCCTTGCTCTGGCTGATCATCATCGTCACGTGGCGCGCGCCGAAGTCGTAAAAAAAGAAAAACATCCGCTGGTGCCAGGTCGGGTAGATACAGCCCCCGTATTGCCGCACCGCCGCCAGTTCGCGCTCCTCGTGCTCGCGGTGCACGATCCGGCACGAGCGGTTCCAGATTTTGATCAGCCACGCGGCGAGCGGCACGCCGAAGCGCAGCAGCAGACGTTCTCCGAATGTATAGCGATAGGGCGGTCCGGCCATGACCCGAGAATAAGAGGGCGGGGCAACTTGCGTCAAGTTTCCGATTTGGCCAAACTGAAATAAGTGAAAACGAAAGGATGACGCGGTGAACCCTCTACGCTCCCTGTGGAATTTTTGCCGGCGCAGCGGCGCGGCGATGTATTGGCACGTCCTGAATTTCTCCTGGCGGCGCGCCGACTACGACACGGTCGAGATCAATCTGCGCGGCGGTGTGCCCGAGCGGCGACTGCCCGGCTCGCTGTTCGAGTTGCGCCGGCCGGCCGGGCTGACGCACCGCGGGCTCCTGGAACTGCTCGATTACCTGGCCAGCGACGACAAGGTCAAACGCGTGATCCTGCAACTCGGCCCGCTGGGCACCGGCCTGGCCCGGGTGCAGGAAATCGGCCGCGCGCTCGACCGGCTGCGCGCGGCGGGCAAGACGCTGATCGCCCAACTCGACACCGTCGGCCTGCGCGAATACCTGCTGGCGGCGCACTGCCAGCAGCGCGTGCTGCTGCCCAATTCGTTGCTGCTCATCACCGGCCTGCGGATGGAAATCCGCTATTTTCGCGGCCTGCTCGATAAGCTGGCGGTGCAGCCGGACCTGCTGGTCGCCGGCAAGTTCAAGAATGCTGCCGAAACCTTCATGCGCCGGGACGCCAGCGAGGCGGCCCGCGAAATGACCGACGGCCTGCTGGACGATCTGTACGCGCAGATCGTCGACGAGCTGGCCAGGGCGCTGGGCAAGACGCCCGACCAGGTGCGCGCCATCATCGACGACGGCCCCTATCCGCCGGAACGCGCCGTGCAGGCCGGGCTGGTCGACCGGCTCGCCTATCGCGACGAACTGCTCAAGCAACTGGAAATCAAACGCGAACGGAAGATCGTCGGCGGGCAGCGGTACTGGCATTTCCGCACGAAGCGCGACCAGACGCGCGCCGTCATGATCGACGCCCCGCGCGTCGCGGTGCTGTATCTGTCGGGTACGATCCGCGAGGGTCGCGGTGATCCGTCGCGCGGCGCGCCGGGCGCGGCGGTGTACGTCAAGCTGCTGCGGCGGCTGCGGCGCGAAAAGAAGATCCGCGCCGTGGTGCTGCGGATCAACAGCCCGGGCGGCGCGGCCGGCGGGTCGGATTTGATCCGCCGTGAGGTGCAGAATCTGGCCGCGAAAAAAACGGTGCTGATCAGCATGGGCGACGTCGCCGCGTCGGGCGGCTACATGATCGCCGTCGGCGGCAAACGGTTGCTGGCCGAGCGGGCCACGCTGACCGGTTCGATCGGCGTGATCGCCGGCAAATTCGCCATCGCGGGGCTGCTGGAAAAATTCGGCATCGGCCAGGAAGCCTATTCGCGCGGCGCCGCGGCAGGCCTCTACAGCACATCCCAACCCTTCAGCGAGTTGGAACGGCAGCGGATGGGCGAGATCATCGCGTCGAGCTACAAATCGTTCAAGGCCATGGTGGCGGAAAGCCGCGGCTTCGAACCGGCGCGGATCGACGAACTGGCCGAGGGCCACGTCTGGACGGGCCGGCAGGCGCTGGAAAACAAGCTAGTGGACCTTTACGGCGGCATCGGCGATGCCTTGCGCGAGGCGAAGGAAGCCGCCGGCGGCCGGGCCGGCGAACCGATCCGCCTGATCGAGGTTCCCGCTCTGCCCAGCCCCTGGCGCTTGTTGTGGTCGATGAGCTCGGCCCGGATGAGCCTGCCCACGGAGTTGGCCGAATGGGTCGAGTTGCAGGCATTTTCCGGCATCCCCTTCGCCGGTTTGCCGTTCACCGTGCGGATTCGTTGAACGACGAGCCGAATGCGGTGAAAAAAAAGGGCGGCCGCGACGGGCCGCCCCGGTTTGACGATACCGATCGCTATTTTACGCCGAGCAGTTCGACCTCGAAAAAGAGGGTCGCGTTGGGCGGAATCACGCCGCCGGCGCCGTTCGCGCCATAACCCAAGGCCGGCGGAATCGTCAGCGTGCGCTTGCCACCGACTTTCATCCCGGCCACGCCTTCGTCCCAACCCTTGATCACCTGCCCGCCGCCGAGCGGGAAGCTGAACGGCTTGCCGCGGTCGACCGAGCTGTCAAACTTCGCGCCCTTGGCGCCGTTCACCCAGAGCCAACCGGTGTAGTGGACCGACACCGTCATCCCGGCTTTCGCCTCGGCGCCCGTGCCGACTTTCAAGTCGTTGATAATCAAACCGCTGGCGGTTTTCACTTCTTTCGCGATCGCCACCCCGCCGATCACCAGGGTGAGCACCATCGCCAGAACGATCATCCGACGGATTTCCATTCTCGACTCCTTAAAGTGTTGAAGCGGGAAGGATAATGCATCGCCGGCCGAAAGGCAAAATGCGTTTTAACAACCGCAACCGTCGTCGCTGGAAACGGCATCGTCGTCGCCTCCCGCGTCGTCGTCGTCATCGGCGGCGTCGTCATCGGTCGCATCATCATCGGTTGCATCATCATCGGTTGCATCATCGTCAGTCGCATCGTCGTCGGCCGCGTCGTCATCGTCGTCATCGTCGGCCGAGTCGTCGTTGTCGTTGTTATCGTCGTTGTCATCATTGTCGTCATTGTCGTCGTTATCGTCGTTGTTATCGTCATTGTCGTCATCGTCGTCGTCATCGCCGCAAATCGTGAACGTGGTTTGCCAGCTCTTGTAGTGCGGCTCGGCGCCGTTGGTGTCGCCCTGGATGTACATCAAGACGTCCAGGTCGGTCGGGATAACGGCCGAAGCGTCGAAGGTGAAGCTGATGGAATGGCCGTTGCCGACATCGCCGCCGCCGCCGGCTGTCGCGGCGAACTGCCAACTGATGACGTTGCCGGCCGGGTTCACCTGATGGCTCCACGCGCCGGGAATCTCCACCGGCGCCGGGTCCTGCACGGCGGTGATATCCCAGAAATCGCCGGTCCAGAATTGCGCGAAGATCAGCCGCTCGGCGTCCGGGCTGAGGTAATTGACGGTCAGGGTGAAATGGGTCGACTCGCCCAGGACGATACACTCCGGCCCGGCTTCAAAGGTGGTTCCCTCACCGATGGCGCCCCAGGCATAAGCCGGCACCAGACAAACCAAAAACACCAACAACCGTTTCATTGCGTCCTCCCCACTCATTTTCGTTGTTGTATTTTTGTGTGTCCGTGATGGTGAGGATCAATATACCTGAAAAAAGCTATTAGGCAATATAAAATTAGGCAAAAAAGAAGTTTCTTGACGAGACTAATTTACCCCTTCGCGCGGGCGACGACGACGGCGTCGACGGCGGCGGCGCCGGCTTTTTTACAGACGCGGGCGCACTCGTGGAGGGTCGAGCCGGTGGTGGCGACATCGTCCACCAGTAGCAGGCGCTTGCCGGCGAGCGGGGCGCCCGGCGCGACGGCGAAGGCGCCCTTGACGTTGGCGACACGTTCAACCGCCGACAGCGAGGCCTGCGGGACGGTATCGCGGACGCGGCGCAGCCAGGTCGGGCGCAACGGCAGGCGTTCGGCGTTGGGCAGGGCGGCGGCCAGGAACAGCGACTGATTGAACCAGCGTTGGCGGAAGCGCGCCGGGAACAGCGGCACCGGGATGATCGCGTCGTAGGTCGTCCAGTTGATGCCCAGGTCGATCGCGCGGTACAGCACCCCGGCCAGCGCGTAACCCGACGTCAGCCGGCGCTGGTATTTGAGATTGGCGATCGCCGCGGCGACGCGCCCGCCGTAAACGACCACGCCGCGCAGGTGATCGTACGCCGGCGGATCTTCCAGGCAGCGCGCACAGGCCGGTACGCCCTCGCCGGAGTCCACCGGCAGGCCGCAGGTGGCGCAATACGGGGCGATGATCCGGAGGACGGAAGCGGCGCAGTCGGGGCAGGCCAGGGGATCCTCGTCCGCCGCCAGCACGCGCTGGCACCAGGGGCACAAATCGGGATAAAGCAGGTCCACGACGCCCCGCGCCAGCCGCCGCCAGGCGGGTACGTGCGTCGAGAGCAGCGCGTGGACCATGCTCCTCCGGGCTAGAATCAGGCGCCGAGTTTGGCCAGCCGGCCCGCGTAGGCCATCATCAGCGGCAACAGGTCGGTGCCGTGCAGGCGGCCGTGGCCGCCTCGGGCGCAGGCGCGTTCGCCTAACGTTTCCTGGTCGTCCGGGATCACCAGTTTGCCGTGAAACAGCACCGGCACCGGGTGGAAGCTGTGGGTTTTCATCGCGGCGGGCGTCGAGTGATCGCCGGTGACGACCAGTACCGCCGGGCCGAGCTTTTCGATCCGCGCGACTTGTTCGTCGACCTGTTCGATGATCTTCACCTTGGCGTCGAAATTGCCGTCCTCGCCGTAGCTGTCGGTCTTTTTGATGTGCATGAAGAAGAAGTCGTAGTCGTTCCAGACCCGTTCGAGGGTGTCGAACTCGGAGGCGATGGCGATCTCGGCGCGTTCGCCGGCGGGCTTGCCGCGATTGGCGATGTCCTCGGCGTTGGGCACGACCTCGAAACCCAGCAGCCGCGCCACGCCCCGGTAATCGGGATAGGCGGCGATGCAGGCGGCCTTCATGCCGGTCTGCGCGGTGAAATGGGGGAATTCCTTGTAGGTGTCGAAGCCGCGGGTCAGGATGAAATTCGCCGGGTGCTTGTCCTTCAGGGCTTCGCGGGCCTTTTGCAGGATTTCGGCGACGGCGGCGGCGGTTTTCCGCGCGGCGGGATCGGCGGCGAACTCGGGCGTCGGGGCCGGATCGAGAGGTGCGACGCCGGTGGCCTGCGGGTCGGTGTCGATCAGGTTGCCCGACCAGCCCTGGCCGTGCAGGTGCAGCACCGCGCGGTGTTCCTTGCTGTGCCAGAATTTGAACGACACGCCGTCGACCTTGATCTGGGCGTTGAGTAGGTCGACCAGATCGGACGCAGGCCCGTCCTTGATGCGGCCGGCGCGGCGGTCGGTGACGATCAGTCGCCCGTCCTTTTCCTCGACGGCGCAGAAATTGACGCGGGCCGCGACCTCGCCGGGCTGCATGACGTCGGCGTCGAAGCAGCGCGCGCCGAACAGGGCCAGCACCCCGCGGCCGATTTCGTAGACCAGCGGGTCGTAGCCGAACAGCGACAGGTGGGCGATGCCGGAACCGGGGGTGAAGCCGGGGCCGATCGGATCGTGCCCGGCCAGCGAACCGGCGCGCGCCAGGCGGTCGAGGTTGGGTTTTTGCGCGGTTTCCAGTTCGGTCTTGCCGCCGGGGCCGCTGGCGATGCCGCCGAGGCCGTCCATGATCAGCAGGACGATTTTGCCGAGATTCGGTTTCCGGTTGGCCAACTGCGCGATCAGGTGCAGACGAGGTGTCACGGGATAGTTCATGGGCCAGACTCCCTTTCGCAGGATGAATTTGATTAAAACTTGTGCCGCCTAGGCCTTGATGTCAATCGAGGGGGCGTCGGGCCAGATGCCTTCCAGATCGTAATAGGAACGCATCGGCTCGTGAAAGACGTGCACGATGACGTCGCCGTAATCGGCCAGCGCCCACAAGCCTTCCTTTTCGCCTTCGACGATAAACGCGTATTCGCCGCGTTTTTTCATCTCGGCGGTGAGGTGCGAAACGATGGCTTGCACCTGGCGGGTGGACCGGCCATGGCAGATGACGATGGCGTCGGTGTACGAGCACAGATTCGAAACATGCATGATAACTGGGTCAACCGCGTTTTTTTCGAGAGCCAGATTGGCTATTTGGCGGGCTTTATCGATGAATTCCACGAACTGTCTTTTCCTCCTCTCGGTCGTTGCCGTTCCAATGACATCTTAATCTCTGAAGGCGCGCGCCGTCAATGATTTTTCGGTGACTTTCACGAAGCGGAGGCGGCGTTTTCAGCGGCTCGATCCGAGGGTGCCAGGGGCGGGCCGCTTTGTTCTCGCGCCGCGTTCGCCTCGCGTTTTATGTTGTGATACATTTCGTTCGATCTCACGGCGAGGCGGACCATGAAACGGATTGTTCTTTCCTGGATGCTGGTTTTGGCTTTGTTGTGGCTCGGGGTCTATGCCTGCGGCGACGATGATGACGACAACGACGACAACGACGACGCGGCGGCCGATGACGACAATGCCGCCGACGACGACACCGGTGATGACGACGACGTCACCATACCGCCCGAGGCGCCCTACGATCCGGCCGATTGCGCGGCCTTCGTCGCCGAGTGGTACGAGGAATGCCATTTCGATCTGTCGGTCGACAACCAGCCGTTGACCGCCGCCGAGGCGCAGGCGAATTGCGAGGATTACCAGATGACCTTCTGGATCTGCGCCCTCGAATGTTACGAATTTTACGGCAGCGATTGCGTGGAGTTGTTCGAATGCGTGAATCAATGCGCCGCCGAGTGAGGTGGACCGGACTGCTGCTGCTTTTGGCCGCGGCGGCCTGCGGCAACTATTACCATCACCCGAAACTGGACGTCGCGCCGGTTGATCCGCCGTACGCGCCTGCGGCCGACGGCGCTGCCGTCGACCGGTTGATGCCCATGCTGACCGGTTGGTCGCGCAGCAACGAGGCCCACTTTCTGGCGGGTGGCGACGAAAGCAAGGAAATCGTCATTCCCATTCCGGTCTATTTGATCGAACGCCAGGGTGAATACGCCCTGGTCGATACGGGCATGGCGCCGTCGCTGGCCACCAATCCGTCGGTCTACCTCGGCAAAACGACGGCCTGGCTGGCCCGGAGCCGCTTGCGCACCCTGATCATGCAACCGGGCTGGGGCGTGCCGGACCGCCTCGAGGCGCTGAAGATCGATCCGCAAGCCGTCAAGAAAGTCATTCTGACCCACGCGCATTTCGATCACACCGGCGCGAACCGCGCCTTTTTGCATTCGTCCTTTCTCCTGACCCGCGCCACCCTGGACGACGGCCGTCACGGGAGCCTGTTCAACGGCTTCTGGAACGAGGATTTCCCCGCCGCCCTGAAGACCGAGGAGATCGACTTCGCGGGCACGCCGCCGTTTCTGACTTTCGCCGGGCGACGGGACGTCTACGGCGACGGTTCGGTGGTGCTGGTGCCGTTGCCGGGCCACACGAAGGGATCGCTCGGGGTCTACGTGCGCACCAAGCACGGCCCGGTATTGTTGGTCGGCGACGCCGCCTATACGATGCGCAACATCCGCGAAATGATCCTGCCGGGATACCTGGAGGACGCGGACGCGGCCTGGGATACCTTGTTCCGCCTCAAACGGCTGGCCGAACGGGCGCCCGAGGTGCGGATCGTTCCCGCGCACGATCCGGACGTTTACCGCGAGATTCCCGTCGCGCCGCAAAGTTTTTAATCGCCGATTGACGGTCGCCGGCAGGCGACTATCCTGGCGCGAACGCGGCCGCTTTCGCGGTCGCGACTGAGGGAGTGCGGTAACGGGCATGCGGGCGGCGAATCTGACGGTGGCGGTGATCGGCGGCGGTCCGGCGGGGGCGGTTTGCGCCTGGCGGCTGGCGCGGAGCGGCGTACGGGTTTTGCTTTACGAGCGCGATCCGGAGCGCGAAAAGCCGTGCGGCGGCGGCCTGACCGGCCGGGCTTTCGCGGCGCTGCCCGAATTGCACGAGCTGCAATTGCCGTGGAACGAGGTCCGGCGCTGGCGCATCCTTTGCCAGGGCGGCCGGGAGGTCGGGCTCGATCTCGAACCGCCGTTGTTCGTCGTTCCCCGGCGCGAACTGGATCGCGCTTTGCGTCGCGAAGCGGTGAAGGCCGGCGCGGCGTTGATCCGCGAACCGGTGCGCGAGGTCAAGCCGCTGGCCGGCGGCGGTTGGCAGATCAACGATCACGCGGCCGACATCGCGGTCGGCGCGGCCGGCATGCAGGACCCGCTGGCCAAATACCTCGGCCGCAAATTCACGCGCGGCGAAATGGCGTTCACCATGGGCCGCTACATTCCCGGCCGGTTCGCGCCGGAAATCATCACCTGCTTTTTCCCCGAACAGCGCGGTTACCTCTGGTGGTTTCCCCGGCCCGACCACGCCAGCTTCGGGATGGAATTGCCGGCCGAGCGGTTCGATCCGGCTCTCGTGCGGCGGACGATGCGCGAATTCGCGGCCGACTATCTGCCGGGAGTCGAGGTCGAGTCGGGCAAGCCTTACGGCTGGACGGCGCCGGCGATTCGCGATTGGAGCCCGGAGGCGCGGCGGTTCGCGGGGGCCGATTGGTTGCTGGTCGGCGACGCCGCCGGCTTGTGCGACGTCACCACGGGCGAGGGCATCTCGTATGCGCTGGCCAGCGGCGTTCTGGCCGCCGACGCGATCCGGCAGGGCGTGTTGCCGGCCTATGAACTGCGCCTGCGGCTCGAAGTCATTCCCGAGTTGGCCAAGGCAGCCCGGATGCAACCCAAATTCTACCGGTCGGGAATGCTGAATCTGGCGATGTGGTTTCTCGGCCGCAGCCGCTCCTTGCGGCAAATCTCCGGCGACCTGGCGCACGGCCGCCAAAGCTATGTGACGCTGAAGCGCCGCACCTACCGCGAATTTCCGCACATTTTATGGGAAGCGCTGACCGGCCGCTGATCAGCGGCACAATTGGGAAAACGGACCCCAGCCGAGATAGCCGCCCACCACCGCCCCGATGATCACGAACGGCAGGATGATCCGAAAGCCGGCGGTGTCGAACGAGATGTTCGGCTCTTCCCAGGCCTTCTCGATGCGCATTTCCAACGCCAGCCGGGCGAAGGCGTTGAGCTCCAGGATGATCAAAAACGTCATCGCGACGTACGCCGAAGGGTCGCTGCCGCAGATGCACAGCGCCATCGCGCCCATTCCCGAAAAGAACGAGGCGGCGGCCAGCAGCGGTTTGAAGACGTAACGGAACGACCGTAGCGTCCAAAACGCGAGCAGGCTGCCCAGCGTCGTCGTGGCCAGCGAAACCCGGATGCCGGTCTCCGTCCACGAGGCGGTTTCCGGCTGGCGGAAGTATTCGATAAAGCGCGGCAGCAGGATGTAGCCGCCCATCGCCATCGACAACAGGGCCATCACCAGCACCGCGGCGGCGGCGGTATCCTTGGCGCGCTTGAGCAGAATATGCTGTTCCTGGCCGACGTAATCCATTTGGGATTCGATGGAGGTGTTGATGATCTCGAAGGCGGGGACCAGGCAGATGACGATCATCAGAATGGCGCGTTCGGCGAAGGGAACGTCGAAGGCCGTGTAGAACGCCATCGCGAAAATCGCGAAAAAGATGTGAAAGCGCATGTTGCGCTGGGAGTGCATGGTGTAAATCAGGCCGGCAAAGGCGTGGACGAAACTGTTGCCCACCTCGCGCGCGGCCCGACCCGGATGCAGCCGTTTCACGGTAAACGCCTCCGCGGAGAAAGACTCCAAGGTCCGCTCCGCCGATTGGTTGGAATGCGGCGCTAGTGTAACAAAGTGAAATCATTTCGCCAGGGGTCCGCCGAACGTCGCGCCGCGCCGCGTCATCACAGCCGCCGGATTTCATGAGGATTGACACTTTCACCGGCCAGACCTTACAAACAGGAGCCGATCTCACGGCGCGCCGGAGCTAGCGATGACCGATAACGAATCCACCAAATCCAGCGAGAACGGGTCGAAACGATCCGGTCGCCGGATGTTGACGGCCTGGCGCGTTTTTTTCCTGGCTTTTCTTCTTCTGTTGGCGGCCGGCTTTTTCTATCGGGCGGCGACGCCGGTCGACGACGCCTACATCACCTATCGTTACGCCGACAACCTGATGCACGGGCGGGGTATTTCGTTCAACCCCGGCGAGCGCGTGGAGGGCTATACCAGTTTCGGCCAGTTGCTGTTGATAGCGCCCTTCACCCTGCTCGGAAAAAACGTCGTGCGGCTATGGTCGATTTTACTCGGTCTGGCGGCCGGCGCGGGCCTGGTCGCGCTCGTCTGGCGGCGGATCGACCGCGAACGCGGCCCGCTCGCGCCCGACCGGCCCGAGTGGTTCGCGGTGCTTTACCTGTCGCTATGCACGCCGCTGGTCATCTGGGCCTGGTCCGGCATGGAAACGGTCCTTTTCACCTTTTTGTGGGTGGCGGCCTGGTCGGCGCATCTGAACGAATACGAAAACGACCGTCGGCCCTGGTTGTCGGGCTTACTGACGTTTGCCGCCGGCCTGCTGCATCCCGAAGGAGTGCTGATCGGGTTGGTGCTCGGCGCGTCCTGGCTCTGGCCGTTCGACCGGCGGCGGGCGAACCGGGCAGCGGTCTATTTCGCGGCGTCCTGGGGGTTGTTCGGGCTTTATTGGCTTTGGCGCTGGCATTATTTCGGCTACCTACTGCCCAACACGTTTTACGCGAAGGTGGGCACGACCGGCGGGTTGATCGCCTCGGGTTTGATCTACGTTTCCCGTTCGATCGCTTCGGGAATTCTGCCGCTGGTTTTGGCGGTCGAGTTGATCCGGCAGCGTCGCTCCGCCCGCGGGTGGCCGCGCTGGCTTCGGCTGGCGCTGGGGTTGATCGCCGTTCTGCTGGCTTACGTGATCTGGGTCGGCGGCGACTATTTTGCGTTCGGCCGTTTTCTGTTGCCGATTTATCCGTTCGTGGTGCTGGCGGTTTGGAAACTCTGGACCGACCGGCGGGCGGCGGCAAAACCGGCCGCGCCCGGCTCGCTCCCCTGGCTATGGGCGGCGATCGTCGTCGCGGTTCTGGCGGTCTGGTCCAACCTGATTCCGCCGGGGCACATGTTCCAACACAAGTTGTTGCAGCGGGCCGTTGAGGATTACGTGATCGCCGGCGCGGCGGCGCGGCGGGCGGTGCCGGCGGAAGCGACGGTGGCGACCATTCCGATCGGCGCTTTCGGTTTTTACTCCGAGCGGCGGATTCTCGACCTGATGGGATTGACGGATTTGCACTTGGCGCATCTGCCGATTGCCACCGGGCAGCGGGTCGTCGGCCACGAAAAGTACGATTACGGTTACGTGTTCGAGCAGCAGCCGGAAATCATCCTGCAACTGCCGGCCTTGTTCGCGAAGTCGCCTGACGGCCTCCGCAATTGGATGCACAAAACCATGCTCAATCCACAGCAATACACGATGTACAACTATCCGGAATTGGCGGCGAATTACCGGCTGTGCTGGTTGCCGGCCGCCGCGCCCGCGGCGAAGAAAAGAGCCGAAGCTCTGGGGGTTTACGCCTATCTGCGCCAGGATCGGATCGGCCGGCCGGGCTATCAACTCTGGAACGACCTGCCCGAAGAAATGGCGCAAACGCCGCTGCGCGAATACCGCGACATCATCGCCGAAAACCAGCGGCGCTTCGGCAATCGCCGGCTGGGTATGTGGAAATTCTCGTCACCGGCGCCGAATTAATCCGCCGCCGGTCCGCCGGCGGGGTTGTCTGTCCGTCCGCGAAAATCCCGTATTTTTCGCTCTTATTCGATACCGGTTCCCCGACTCGGCCTTGACAAAAATTTTCCGTGATCGGTAAGCTAGCGGCGGGAATTACGGGACTTTCGGCGCCGGGTGACGGCGCCGTCCAACCCATTGCCTTCGTTCGAGGTCCAAGATGCGTCAGGCGCGCTGGTTGGCGTTCATTTTGCTGTTGTTTCTCCTCGGGGGAATGCTGCCGGCTTGCGAAGAGGAAAAAGAAGACAAACCCTCGCTCGGCGAGTGGATCGAACGCGGCAAGGAGTACCTGTCCCAGGGCGACGGCGCCCGCGCCTACCTGGCCTTTCGCGAAGCCTTGAAAATCCGCGGCGGCGACCTGCAGGCGCGCTACGGGATCATCCTGGCCGATGTCTTGCAGTTCGTCGATACCGCCGAACTGGTGGTCACCCTCTTTTCCGGCCAGACGGACGCCGATATTTCCGAGCAAGAGGCGAGCGCCGTCTGCCAGCAGCTCGATTCGTGCGGGTTGCTGGATCGGCTCGAAATGGACTACCAGACCTGCCTGGCGACCGGGGTTTACGCGTACGATGACAAAACCCGCGAGTGCATCGTCGCCGCCGCCGATTGCGAGCTGCTTTTCGATCGCTGCTTCGGCATGATGCTGCCGCCCGACCGGGAAACCTGCGCCGAAGCGTGCGTCCGCTTTTCCTCCTGCGGGTATCTGCTCGCGCCGGACTTTCGCGTCGCGGAGTGCATCGACCAGTGTCCCCAGTTGTATTACGCGGGCGAATTGGCTTGTTTCATGGCGGCCGACGATTGCGAAACGGGCCGCGAAAAATGCTTTGCCCACGTCGGCGATACGGTCGGCGAACTGATTTCCGAATTCTGGGCGCCGATCCGCGAGGAAATGTCCTACGACATCGAAGCGCTCAAGGATCACCCGGATTTCCTGTTCGAACTCGACTACTACTCCGTCGCGCTGCTGGACCCCTTCCTGCACCCAGTGTTTTCCGGCTATCACGACGAGAGCGACCTGTATTTCTTCGCCTCCGTCTTCTCGGGAATGGACGCGATCTTTTACCTGTTCGAAGGGTTGAATCTCGACGTGAATCCGATCCTGCTGGCCGGCCTCGGTCTGTCGGCGAGCGGCGGCGCCATCAACCTGTTCGCGAATGAAACCGAAGACGAATGGTGGGACGAAATCGCGGACTGGCTGACGGAGGCCGACGCGCTGATCGCGACGATTCTGAACGATCCGATCTACCGCGAGGCGCTGACGCTGGACGAAGAAGAGGGCGCGGACAACGTCGAGCAGTCCGGCACGCAGATCGGCATGATCTTCGGCAACATTGCGAAGCTGATCGAAATGGTCGCGGCGGAAACCGACGATCAGAGCGACGAAGTGATTCGCTACGTGGATGAAAACGGCGACGGCCGCTGGAACGACCCGGAACCGCTGATCATTCCGGGCGTGGTGGAGATGGATTACCGATTGGCTTGGATCGTGCACGACATCTGCCGCGCCTTGAAGGTGGATTTCGCGGACGGCTATCCGTTCCATCTCGAGGAATTGAATCCGCTTTTCAACTATCTGGACCTTCATTTTCTGACCGCGCTGATCGATCTGCTGGATCTGGCGGGCGTCGACGCGGTGGACCTGGGCCAGGCGTTCCGCGAACCGACTTCCGCCGGCTTGCGGCCGGCGCTCGAATGGGTCCGGGAAGCCATTCAGTTGTTGCAATCGGTGATCGCCGAACTGTAAACAAGACAGGTTTGATTCATGCGACAGCGAAAACTATTCATGCTCATCGCGGCAGGGGCGTTGCTTTGCCTGACCATCGGTTGCAGCTTGCAAATCGCCGGGGTGCCGCTGGAGAAATACCGCCCGATCGAGGTGCCCAAGCTGTTCGACCGGGTCATGGACGAACGGCGCGCCGACGACGTGCTGGTGGCGGGTGTCCAGGTGGTGGACGTCACGCCCTACGACCGCAAGGCCTGGATCGCCGGGTTCGGGCAGATGCGCAAGAGCCGCGGCGTGCTCGATCCGGTCACGGCGCGGATCGTCTACCTGGACGACGGCCGCGAGGCGGTCGTGATCGTTGCGGCCGATTTCGTCGGCATGACGGCCAGCGATGTCGAGCGGCTGCGTTCGCTGGTCACGGCGAAACACCCGCAACGCATCCAGTTCGCCAGTACGCACAACCACCAGGGCCCGGACACGATCGGCTATTGGGGGCCGGGTTTGCTGATCCCCGTCGAGCGCGGCGTGGATACCGACTGGTTCGACAAAACCCTGCAGGCCATCGCGTTGGGCGTCGACGAGGCGATTCGCCGCGCCGAACCCGTGCGGCTGGCGCTGGGCCAGGCCGAAATGGAATCCGAATGGTCCAGCAACCTCTGGTTCCCGCACAACGCGGGGCCGATCGACCGCCGGTTGGGGGTGATGCGCCTCGAACGGCTCGACGGCCGCCCATTGGCCACCATTGTAAACTGGGGTTGCCACGCGGAAACGCTGCTGGACATCAATAAGAAAATCAGCGCCGATTATCCGGGCCGATTCTACAAGTACGTCGAGCAACGCGGCGGCGGCACGGGTGTTTTTCTCAACGGCGGCCTGGGCGGCATGATTTCACCGCGCATCTGCCGGTTCGACGTGCGTCCCCAATACAAAGACCTCGACCAACGCATCGCCTGGATGGATCGGCTGGGTGACCGGTTGGCCGAGTTGGCCGTCGGCGCGGTGAAGGACAAACCGCGCGTCACGTACGCCCCGATCGCCGTCAAGAGCGTCGGAGTCGAGATCCCCATGCGCAACGGCCTACTCACGACCATGGCTCGCGTGAAAATCCTGCCGACCACCGATCGGCAGATCCGCGACAATCACTTTTTCTCGGAAGTGAATTACCTGCGGATCGGCGGCGCCCATTTCGCCACGGTGCCCGGCGAGGCGCTGCCGTCGCTGTCGCTGCGCCTGAAGGACGCGCTGCCCTACGCCGAGGTGCCGTTCGTCGTCAGTTTGGCGAACGACGAATTGGGTTATATCATGATGCCCGAACAGTGGAGCGACCCGGTTTACAGCTACGAACGGTCCATGAGTTGCGGCCCCCAGACCGGACAAATCATCTACGATGCGTTTGTCGGTTTGCTGGCGCAAGATCGGTAGGAGATGGCCAAGGTCAGCCGGCTGCTTTTGTGGTTGTTGCTTGCCGCCGCGGGCGGCATCGGGCTCGGCGGTGCGCAAGCCGCCGAAGAGCCGCCGGCCGACGATTCGCCGCTCAGCTATTACAGCCGCGCCGTCAACCACGCGGCCGACATGGCCCGGACCGACGACCGCCTGCTCTGGGGCGACCTCGTCGAACGGTTGCCGGCCAATACCCTCGGCTTTCGCCTGGATTACCTCAGTCGCCGTTACGATTCCGCCTACCGTGATGACGGCCATATCGCCAATCCGATCCGTCCGTTGCATTTGAAAGATCCGTTCGGCGGCGGCGGCAAATTCCTGGATTTACGGACCCACGTCAACGGCCGGCTCGAAACCCTGATGCTGCAGCTCAGTTTCGGCGTCGTCGACAACCTGACCTTCTATCTGAACTTTCCCCTCGTCAAACAACAGGCGTGGTTGGAAGACAAGTTCTCGCCGGGAACCAGCGCCCAAGTCGGCGGCGAAACGGCCGGCGAGACCTTCCGGCTGCTGGAACGCCTCGGCCGGCCGATGACCGATCACCGGTACGAAAGCGATTGGTCGTCCGGCGATTTGGAGATGGGGCTTTCCTGGATTTATTACGACACGCCGTACCTGCTGATCGCCTCCCAGGGCGCAATCATGGCGCCGACCGGCCGGTTGGCCGATCCGGGTGAGGCGCAACGATTCGGATTGGGGGCGCAGGTCGATGTCGGCAACGGCTCGTGGGCGCCGAAGCTGACCCAGGTATTTCAGTTTCGTTTTCCCAAGCCCGTTTCCTGGCTCAGCTACTGGGCTGAGGGCAGCGTCGCCTATTACCTGCCCAGCAGCCGGCAGTCGCCCCCCTGGCGTAAACCGGACGCCGACCTCGACCCCTGGCTGATCGATTTGCGGGCGCAGGACGACCGGTTCATCGACCTGTCATCCAGCGACGATTCCTACACCCTGACTCCGGGTTTGCAGGTCGACGTGTTGGCCGGCCCCATTTTCTCTTTCGCCTATTTCACTTTCGGCGTCGGTTATGTCTACGATTATCGGCAAGAGCCGATGGTCGGCGCGGACAGCTCGTTAAAGAAATTTTTCAAGGCCAATTACGCTTATCTGGACGGCGAATCGCACAACATCGCGGCGCAAATCGGTTTTCCCCTCGCCTGGCTGCATCTGCCCGGCCTGTTGAACATGGGTTATCGCTATCCGCTCGGCGGGCGCAACGAATTGAAATGGGAAGATGTCGGCATTCTGCAAACGCTGCTTGTTTTGCCGATGGAATGAAACGCAAAAGCATCGCCCGGTGACTACCGCGAACTTTCCTCAAAGTGACCGAGAACTCCGCGCAGTTTTTCGAATTCCGGCAACAGCATGCTGTAGGTTTCGTGGGTGAGGCGCCGCCCGGCGACGACCAGTTCCTCGCGGGCCGTGCCTTCGTGCACGAAGCCGAGTTTGCGGATCGTCGCGCCCGAAGCCGCGTTGTCGGTCGCATGGCGGATGAACAGGCGGTAGAGATGCAGGTCGCGAAACGCGTAACGGATCAACCGCGCCGCCATGGCCGAACAAATGCCGCGGCGGGTCCGCGACGTGCGCACCCAAAATCCCAGTTCGGCGGAACGGTGCCGCTGATCCACGTTGTGCAGGCCGACCAACCCCGCCAGAACCCCGTCGGGCTCGGAGGTCGCAAAGACAAATTCCTTTTCCGCCTCGCGATTTTGCCGGGCCCGAAAAACGAACTTCTCGATATCCTGGATGGAGTGGGTGTCCTCGACCCAACCGAGAAAAGGCCGAAAGGCTTCGACGCTTTCCTCGAAACATTCCCAGATGGAATAGGTATGGATTTCCGAAACGGGTTCCAGCAGCAGCCGGCCGGCGCGCAGGATTTCGATTGGAGGCATGGCGACTTCCTAGTTGGTTGCCAGCATCATAGCGTCGCCCGGCGCGGGAAAACCAGAGTGATTTTTTCGGTTCGAGCGTAAAAACCGCTGGCCTCGCGGCAAGCGGCGGGTGTCTGTCGGGACTAAAAACTGACGCGAGGCTAGGAAGCGGCACCGCTCCAGAAATTGACCTTGACCATGCTTTGCGCGCCGCGATAGGTCGCCACGACGATCGCGTAACCGGTGACCGATGCGGCGGTCAGAGTGGTCACCGCGAAGCCGTCCGCGTCGGTGGTCAGATCGGTTTCGGTCAAGGTACCCATGGTCGTGGACAGAACGACGGCGGCGGAACTGACGCCGTTCCCTTCGGGATCGAGGACTTCGGCCATGATGGTGATGGTGCCGCCGGCCAGGATGTTGAGGTTGTCGGGGGAGGCGGCGAGGGTTAGGGTATAGCCGTCGGCATTGGCGTTGGATTGCATATCGGTGGTCATGAATTCATCGCCACAACCGATAATCGCCAGCATCGCCAGAGCGATCGGAAGCAATAGCCGGAACCGCATGGGAAATCCTCCTTGAACAATAAAACGATTCGTTTCCTCGCAAAGGCGGTGCCAAGACGACGAAAAGTTCCAGCATTGGCATAACTAATGGATATTGAACCGTTATTCGGCTATCCAGACCGGATGCGAAATGGCGCGGATTGGTGGCGGACCGGGCAGATCATGCCGCCGGCGGGGGAAAAAGAATCCTGGTAAACATGGCAAGGTTAAAACGGGATTGGATTTGACAGCGTTCCGGTTAGCCGACTAAGATCGGCAGCACGTTTCTATCTAGGAGGGATTATGAAATTTCGTTTTACCCGTCGTCTGGCGTGGATTTTAGTGGCGCTGGTTTTGGCGCTGCTGTTTTCTCTTCCCGCTTGCAACTGCGGCCGGCGCGGCAATCGCCAGGCGGGTCCGGGTTCGCCTTTCGACCTGGCGAAAAACAAGGACGGCGCGGGCCAGGCACCGGCCGATCTATTCGCCAAGGATCTCGATCCGAAACTGAAAGAGGTCTGCCGCGATACCTGCAAAGCCATTTGCGGCCGCGGCAACCAATGCCAGATCGCCGGTTTCGACAAGCCGGTCAAGTGCTTCAAGGTTTGCGGCGCGATGTGCGGGCGCGGCTTGCTGGACGAGGAAAGCCGGCAGTGCATCAAACCCGACTCGGACTGCGAACAGGTCAAGCAATGCCTGGCCAAGGTCACTGAAAAATTGAAGGTCGCCCGCGCGAAAATGCAGCAAGGTCAGGCGGGCGGCGCCTTCGGCATCGGCGGCGGTGAAGCGAAACCGGCGCCCGAAAATCCGGCAGCGGAACCGCCGGAAGCCGGCGACCAGTAACCGCGGTCGGTTCCTCCCAGGCGAATCGGCGCCGTTGATCGGCCGTCCGCGGAGAACGAACGGCATGGCCTCTTCATTTACGTTGCCCCAAGCCTTCAATGCGAAATACTGGCTGCGGTGGACTGCGATCGTCGCGAGTCTGATCCTGCTCCAGGTCGGCTTGTTGCTGTTCGCCGGCGCGGTATACCGGGGCGTGGTGAATTGGCGGTCCGCCGAAGCCGCGGCCGCGCTGCCCGATCCGAACGTCGCGCTCGGAATGCCGCGGGCGCTCGCCGCTTTTCCGCGCTTTCGTTTCGAATGGTGGCGGCTGGCCGGACGGTTGACGGACGAGGCGGGGAAAATCTACGGATTTTCCTTTCGGTTCGACCGGATCAACGAATTCGACTGGTCCGATTTGTGGTGGCGCCGGAGCCTGCAACGCCGCGATCATTACACCGCTTACCTGGCCGTGGCGGAAATCGGCGGCGAGCAATTTTACCTCAGCCGGCGCCGGGACGACGCGGCCGTCGCGCTCAGCGAACACTTCGATCTGCGGCTGGCCGGCTGGCGGTTGTCGCAATCGCAACTGCCGCTGGTGCTGGACGCGCCCGATCCCAAAACGGGTTTGAACCTGACGGCGGTGCCGGATAAAAAGCCTGTTTTGTTCGGCGATCATGGCTATCAATGGCGAGGCGCGGCCGGGGCGCCGGTCTACCTGGCCGGATTGCCGGCGCTGGATCTGGACGGAATGCTGACCTGGAAAGGCCAGCGGAAGTCGGTCCGCGGCAGCGGTTTTTTCGAGCACGAATTCACCAGTTACCGGTTGCCTGCCGCCACTCCGGGATGGGACCGGGTGTTTTTAAGCCTGAACAATAATTACCAATTGTTGCTGGTTCGCCTGCGCGCGGCGAACGGCGCGTCGCAGAGTGATGCGCCGTTGGCGGTGATTTTGCCGGATAGCGAAACGATGGAATTTCGCGCCCCGGGTTACGATTGCCAGCCGAGCCTTTATCAAGCGGAGAAAAGCGGCCGGAACGCCTACCCGATTGCCTGGAATATGCGCTTGGAGCATTATCAGGCGGATTTGCGCGTCAAAGCCCTGATGCCGGGCCTGACGCAAAGGCGCGCCGCCGATCAACAAAGGTCGTGGGAAGGCCTTTGCGAGGTGGAGGGCTCCTGGCGTTCCTGGCCGGTACGCGGAACGGGATTCATCGAATTGACCGGGTATCCCGTCGCCCGAACGCTTTTTTAGTGGAGGTTCCGTTTGCGTCATTTCGATCTGGATGCCGTGCTGCCCCTGGCGCCCTTGGTGGCAGAACTCGATCGCACGGTCGGCCGCGAACTGGCCGCCGATCTGGCGCTGGCCGAACCGCCGGCGGCGATCGAAAAGTCGTCGCCGACGATCACGCGGGGCCGGCAGAACATTTTACTCCAGGAACGGCTCTTTCGCGCGGCGCGCGAGGACCAGGCCTTGCTCGTCCGCTTGGATTTCTGCCGGTTCGTCTGTCCGTCCGCCGCGACGGTGGATCAGACACTGGAATTGTTTGTTCAGCCGGAAAGCCGGCGGGCGGGAATGTCGCGATTGCTGATCGGCTTCGGCCTGCCGATTTTCGGCTTGCTGATCGGGCTTGCCGGATGGCGCGTTTTGCAATACGACACCAATATGTCGTCGCTGGCCTGGTTAATCAGCGGCGCCTTGATCGGTTTGGCGCTGAGCTTCTGGTTGATGTGGCGTTTCGCCCACCATTTCGGCGCTTTTCTCGAAGGACGTCAGGCCTTGAGTTCGCGGGCGAATCGCCGGCGGATCGAGGAAAACCTCGGCCGCGCGATCGCCGCCACCATCGCGAAGTATGCCGCGGCCGCTGCTTCGTCCACGGCGTCGGAGCCGGATTTTCCGGGTACCGATCCGCGGCGGTTGGCCACCTACGCGGTGGAGTTGATCGCCGATCCGGACGCGGCGGCGAAACGTTACGGATTGGACCGGACGGCGAATCGCGAGCGATTGGCGGACGCGTTTCGGGAAATGGAAAAGTCGCCGGAATTGAACGCCGCGTTTCTCGAGGCTCGCCGGAACGCCGAGCCGCACCCGAGCCCCGCTTCCGGCGATTGAAAATTCTCCGCACGGCGATGATCCCGGTTGCGAAATCACCGTAAAAATCATAAAATTCACCGATTTTACTTTAACTTCTTGCTGAGAATGTTTTATCGATGAGCCGAAAGTGCGCATCTTGTGGTATGATCAACTTCTCTTCGGCGACTACTTGTCGCCGGTGTAAAAAGCCATTAGGAAAAGGGTGTCCCGAATGCGGCCGTCCGCTTGCCGAGGAAGCGACCTTTTGCTCCGCGTGCGGCGCGATCTTCGCGGCGGATAAAGTCGATGTCGAGGGTTATAAAACTAAGAATCTGAGCACTTCCCTGGCGGGAAAAGAGGCGGAAACGGCCGAAACCAACAAAGAGGCGAACGAGCGCAAGGGACCGGCCTTCCAACCCAAGGTTCACCGGTTTACCCGTTGTCCGGAATGCTGGTCAAAAATCAGCGCCGAAGCCAAGTTCTGCACCTTTTGCGGCGCGAAATTCAGCGCCCCGTTAGCTCCTTCACCGGAAGAAAAAGCCAAGACGCCGCGACCGATCCCGCCGCAGCCGAAAGCGCCGGTGCCGCCGGCCCCGAAAACGCCGATCCCGCCGCAGCCGAAGGCGCCGGTGCCATCGACGCCGAAAACCCCGACCCCGCCGTCACCGAAGGCGGCGGCTTCCGTCGAGCCGGCGAAACCGGCGACCCCGACTATTGCGCCGAGCGCAAAAAAACCGGCGGCCCAACCCTCCGAGACGGTCGAGGCAAAAACCGAGGCCAAACGGCAACCGCCGGCGCCCACGCGAAAAATACCGGTTCCGGTGCAGACGCCCAGCGTCGAGCCGTCCCCGAAAATCGCCGAACCCATCAAGCCGCCGCCGGTGCGGGAGGAAGCGCCCAAGCCTGCCGCCGCCCCCGAAAAATCCGCCGCGGAAAAACCGGTCCCGCCCCCGACCGTCCCGGAAGCCGAGGAAATCGCGGCTCGACCCGCGACCGTTTTCGCCGCGCCCCCGACTGTCGAGGAGAAACAACCGGAACCCGCGCCGCCCCCGCCGACGCCTCCCGTCGAGCCGGTCGTCACGGCGCCGCCGACCGCCCCGATTTCAACGGAAGCTCCGCCGGCCGTGCCGCCTGCCGATCCGGTCGCTACCGAAAAGTTCGAGATCGTGGCGACGGAATTGCCCGATCAACCGGTCATGGTGCCGACCTATTTTCCGCCATCCGCCGCGGAACTGGGCATCGAGCTGCGACGCGTCGAAGGCGGTACCTATCCCCATCCGCAAAAACCCGGCGGCGTCATCACGGTTAAAAGCTTTGCGCTTTCGGTCACTCCCGTCACCGGGGCGCAATACCGCCATTTCGTCCAGGCGACGGGTTATCGGCAGCCTTTCGATTGGCTGGAAGGAAATCCGCTGCCCGGCAAGAGCGATCGGCCGGTGATCTGCGTTTCGTTCCGCGACGCCTGGACGTTCTGCCATTGGGCCGGTCTGCGTTTGCCGACCGACGAGGAATGGATGGCCGCTTTTTCCGGGCGGGCGGGCAGCCGGTATCCGTGGGGCGATCAACCGCTGTCGCCGGAAATCAAGGAAAAGCTGGCCGGGCGCAAAACCGTGTGGCCAGTCGGCGCGAATCCCGAAACGAACGGGCCCTTCGGGCACCAGGATCTGGTGGCCAATGTCCGGCAATGGACGCTGACGCCGGACCCGCGCGCGACCCGTCAAGACGACTGGCCCTGGCCGCAAGGATTTATCGGCCTGGCCGGCTCGAGCTATCTGGATCCACTGGAGATGGCCGAATACGGGCAAGTTTACGGTATCATCAAACCGGATCTGTTCGATTTTGTCATCGGTTTCCGTTGCGTGGCCGACATCGAGGACCCATAATTAACGCTGTTCGGGAACGCGAGTCGTTCGCGCCGGTCGATTTTTAGATGCCGGTCGCGGGAGGTTTGCCGAATGAACGCGACGTTCGATGAGACCGCCGTCGATCAAAAAACGCTGGCCCGGTTGCTCGACCAGGGCCAACTGCTGCTGGTGCGCGAAAACGAAGCGGGCCGCCTGCAACGGATTACCGGCGGCATCCTGGTCGAACGGCCGCCTGCGGACGTTTGGAACGTTATCGTCGATTATCGCAATTACCCGCGCTTCATGCCGAGCATCGAAGCGGCGGAGATCGTCGCCGATCGCGGCGAAGTCAAAGACGTCCGGTTTCGGATCAAGCTCAAA
>JAAYVF010000031.1 GCA_012517325.1 Myxococcales bacterium
AGCCCGATGCAAAACGGAAAATCGAAAGGGAACAACCAACTGGACGTGGGTCTATCAGGCCTCGGCTCCGAACTCTACGTAACCAAGGGGACATTTTTGCTGCACAGTTGAGGGGACATATTGCCTAAGTATAAACAGACGAGGGGAAGTCGCCGGCAGAATCCGCTCTGGCCGGGGCGCGGAGGATCAGGCCCCCTCGATCATTTCCCAGGAAAGCGGCGTGCCGCGCGGGATGTCGCGGGCCGCCTGCTTGCCGAGCACGGTTTCGAGATAGCGCGGGTGCAGCCCGTAACCCGGGCGGATGACGCGCAGGTTCGTCGGCGAAAACACCTCGCCCGCCTTCATGTCGGCCACGACGAACAGCGACCGGCGAAACACCAGGCTCTTCGCCTCGCCGCCCTTGACGCCGTAACATACGCCGCCGAGCGCTTTTTCGATCGTCCGCACCGCTTCCACCATCCGTCGGAATTCGTACGGCTCGAGCGAAAAGCCCGCGTCCGGCCCGCCCTGCGAGCGCGACAGGATGAAATGCTTTTCGATCACGCAGGCGCCCAGCGCCACCGCCGCCGCCGGAATGGCCACGTCGAGTGTGTGGTCGGAAAGGCCGACCGGCAGATCGAAGCGCGCCTGCAGATCGACCAGGGTGCGCAGGTGCATGTTTTCGGCCGGCGCCGGGTACTCGCTGGTGCACTTGAGCAGCACGAGCCGCTCGCCGCCCGCCTGCCGGATGGTCGCGACCGCTTCCTCGATTTCGGCCAGTGATGCCATTCCGGTGGAAAGGATGATCGGCCGGCCGGTCGCGGCGATGCGCCGCAGCAGCGGCAGATCGACCAGTTCGAACGAGGCGATCTTGAAGGCCGGGACGTTCAGGCCGGAGAGAAAATCGACGGCGGTTTCATCGAACGGCGTCGAAAAGAAATCGAGGTCGAGGCGGTCGGCGACTTCCTTGAGCGGCTGGTGCCACTCCCACGGCGTGCTCGCCTCGCCGTAGAGGTCGTACAGCGTGCGGCCGTCCCAGGCCGTGCCGTGAATGCGGAAGGACTCGGCGTCGCTGTCGATGGTCATCGTGTCGGGCGTGTAGGTCTGCAATTTGATCGCGTCGGCGCCGGCTTCCTTGGCGGCGTGCAGCAGCCGTTCGGCGACGGCGAAATCGTGGCCGTGATTGCCGGACATTTCGGCGACGATGTAGGTCGGAAAGCCGGGACCGATCGGCCGCCCGTTGATCGCGAAGGTATCAGCCATCGGAGCCATCCTCGAACTCCTTCTCGGTCAGCAGTTGGAGCCGCAGATAGATTTTTTCGCCGCCGGCCCGCAGGTAGGCGCCCCGATAGGGCGGAAAGGTACGGGCGCGCAACAGGTTGAGCAGATCGCCGGCGCGCACCGTCGCGTCGGGATCGATTTCGTCGAGCCGGTCCAGGTCATGCAAGCGGTGGACGCTGCCGCCCGCCGGTTGCGGCCGGCGCGGCGCCCGGCCGGATTCGAAGAGCGGCCAGACCCGCCGCAGCAAGTCCAGGCCGGCCTGTTCCAGTTTGCGGTACAGCGTTTCGCCGGTGTCGGTCGGCGCGATCGGCACGGCGTCCTGGGCGATGATGTCGCCGGTATCGACACCGGCGTCGAGGTAGTGCAGGGTCACGCCGGCGGGCGTTTGATCGACGAGGCTCCAGACGTTCGGGTTGGCACCGCGATTGTACGGCAGTAAGGCCGGATGCAGATTGATCGCGCCGCGCGGCAAGAGGTCGAGCAGCTCCGGTGGCAGTAGGTAGCCGAAGTACACCGACAGCGCGGCGTCGGCCCGCAACTCCGCGAGCGCCGCCCGGACCGCCGGATCGCGCAGCCGCGAACCGTCGAAAACGCATTCAGGGGGCAAATCCGCCGCCTCCAGAATTTCCACGCGGTAGCGCGCCCGTTCCTCCGGATGGACGACGACGCCGACCACCTCGACGCCCTCGGCGACCAGCCAGGAAAGCGCCTGCCAGCCGGAATAGTTGTTGCCGAAAAACAAAAGGCGCATAGTGCTTCCCGTTTATTCCGCGGCCGCCGCGGCCCGTTCCAGAATGGCGTCGGCGACACGCCGGCTGCCCAGGCCGTCGACCAGATCGGCGGCCTTGACGCTCAGCCCCGAGCGCCACAGCCGATTGCCGAGCAGATCTTCCAGCACCGGGGTCAGTTTGGCCGGCTCGACCTCGTCGCCCAGGCCCAGGCCCACGGCGGCGCCCACTTCCGTCAGCCGGCGATAGATGATCGCCTGGTTGTCCGCCACTTGCAAAAGCGCCATCGGCGTCGCCAGGTGCGCCAGTTCCCAGCAGGTCGAGCCCGCGCCGCTGACCGCCAGGTCGCACCAGAGAAAATGCTCGGCCATGTTGTCGACGGGGCGCAGGGCGACGAGCCGCTGGTTGGGCGCCGGGCGCATCGCGCCTATCGCGTGGTATTGTTCGCGGTTGGGTAGGATGGCGTGGATTTCCAGCGCCTGGCCGCCGGCGATCAAGCCGTCGAGCACCAATTGGGTCAAACCCTTGGGATCGGTGCCGCCGATCGTCACCAGCACCTTCGTGGCCCGCGTCGCAAAACGGCGTTGGCGCGCCTGGTCGCGCAGTTGCAACACGTTGCGGCGGATCAGCGCGTATTCCCGGCCCAAGAGCCGCGTCGTGTCGGGCCGCGTGCGGTAGGTCAGTTCCTCGGCGCCGAAATTCTGGTTGATCAAAACATCCACCGGCAGCGGGCGGGCGGCCTGATCATCCAGCGCCGCGACGACGAAACCGTGCCCGGCCAGTTGCGCGAAATAGTCCGCGTCGGGCAGGTACCAATCCACCACCACGGCCGCCGCTTTCCGGCGTCGGGCGTAGTCGACGAGCCAGGCGGCGTCGTCCGTTTTCGGCTCGTGCCGGGGAATCCGCCGTTGCCGCAATTGTTCGGCCGGCCATTCCAGGCCGTGAAACCGCGAGACGAAATCGACCGGCACGCCGCGCGCCAGAAATTCCTCGGCCAATGCCAGCGAACGCACGAAATGGCCCAGGCCCATCACCGGCGAGGCGTTGCAACGAAAAAGGATCGGTCTTTTCCCGGCCATGATTTCCGTCGGTCGATTGGTTTGTCTGATGGTTTCCAGAATAATCCGTTTCCGGGTGGGTGTCGAATGATTTTCCTTCGGTCGCCGTCCGATAAGGCTTCGCCTGCAACCGTCATTTTCATGGGGCAATAATTTTTTCTTGAAATCGCTCGACAAACCCAATAAAATATCCAACGGCAACCGGGAATCATTCATCCACGAATAAAACTCGTTTCTTTCGATCGAACGCCTTTTTCGGAATGGACGGCTATCGCGGGAAATAGCCGAGGTTTTCATTCTTGTCGCAGGCCGGTGGAGGGGTAACCCATGCAACGGCCAGTTTTGTCCTGCCTTTTCTGCTGCCTGATACTTTGCCTGATCGGCGCTTGTCAGTCGAATGACGAGAGCTCCTCATCCGATGATGAGGATTCTCAGGCCGATGACGACAACGACGACAACGATTCTTCTCCCGGCGATGATGACAACGACGACAATGATAACGACAACGACGACATAGATGACGACGACGATGATGACGACAATGACGATAATGATGACAACGACGATAACGACGACAATGACGACAATGATGACAACGACGACAATGACGACAACGACGACAATGACGACAACGACGACAACGATGACAACGATGACAACGACGACAACGATGACAACGATGACAACGACGACAATGATGACAACGACGACAATGACGACAACGACGACTCGACCGGCGACTTATGGGTCTACGATTTCGAAAGCGATACGCCCGGCGAAGTACCGGGAAGCCCCTGGACCGTCAATTATTACGGCGGGCATTACCTGTACGTCGTTGCCGCGGGCGGCGACCACGGCAATGTGTTGCAGTTGCGCGGTGGCAGCGAAGACACGAATCCTTACGCCGGCATGGCGACGGGCGTCGTCCGCTGGATCAATCCCTCGCCTTTCCAGACCAGCTTCAACCTGGACCTCGACGTCAATTTCGAGACGAATCGCACGAGCCGATTGTTTTTCGAGCGGCAAAACGGCGTCAACCTATACAACGAATGGTCCTACCGGATCACCTCGACCGGCAACCGGGTCGACGTGTTTCTCGCGCGGGCGAACTCACCGGCGGATTGGAGCCGGTGCGGCCGGTTCCCGATCGACGAATGGCACAAAATGACGGTCGCCTTCGACATGAGCGCGCATCAGGCTTCGCTGTGGATCGACGGCCAGGCGACGAGCTGCCTGAACGAGCCGTGGGCGGTCGGCGGCGCCGGCTGGCTGGTCGGCTTCACCATTCACGATTGGGCGAGCCATTACGGCATTGGCAATTACGATAACTTCCGCGCCTATCGGCCGACAGCCGCGGCCGCTCCGCCGGACACCGACGACGATACCATCGCCACGGGTCTGGAATGGATCGACGGCGACAGCGAATACCTGCCGACCGGGCCGCTGGGGCTGGCGATCGACGGCGACGGCCGGCCGCAATTCTCGTTTCAAAAGCAGGATCGCTATCTCTGGCACGAATGTTTCTATCCCAACCTCTATTACATCACGCGGGGGAACGACGAATGGGTCTCGGAGACCTATGACGAAGGGTTCTGCCAGATTTGGACGGATACTTACCTTTATTACTACTACGTCGACGGCCCGGGATACAGCAACGCGTTAGTTCTCGACGGGGACGACGCGGCGTTTTTCGCCTATCACTACGGAGGTTATTCGTTTAACGAAGGATTCCACGGGTTCCCGGATACCACAACCAACAGCGCGGATATGATCTATGCGCCGCCGGACGGCTCGGCGCAGGTTCTGGCCAGCACCTATCTCGCGGTCGAAAGCGATTACCTCGGCCGGTTCGGTTACGCCGATCAAATGGCAATGGACGCCGCGGGGACGATTCATCTGGCCTTCAACAATTACAACGACGATTTCGGCAACGACATTTATTACACGCAGGCGAACCATGAGCTGTTCACGCCGGAGATCGTCGACACCTGTACCTATAACAGCATCTATTACGGCACGAAGCGGCATCTCGATTTGAAGGTCGATTCCACGTTCCACCCCCACCTGATCTATTGTTGCCAAACGGAATTGAAGTACGCGGTCCGGGGTGAGGATGGCTGGTCGATCGAAACCTTGACCGACCAGAACATCTCCGCCTCGCCAGGTTTCAGCCTGGCGATCGATTCGCAGGACCGGCTGCACCTCGTTTTCGACGATGCCGACGGACTGCAACTGGCGATCCGGGACGGCGACACCTGGAAGATCGAGTCGATCGATCCGGACCCCGTTTATGCCGCGAACTATCTGGCTTTGGATGAGACCGGGCACGACGCCGTCTTTTATCATACCAGCGTGATCCGGTACGCGACCAATCGCGACGGTTCATGGGCGATTTATGATCTGGATCTGCCCTGGAGCGTCGATTCGCCGGCCGGCTTGAAATATGACCCCGCGGGATGGATGCATCTGGTCTTCACCGGGACGAAGCGGGTATGGCACGTGGCGTTTGCGCCGGACGATCTGCCGGACTGGTTTGTGCCGGTCGCGCGCTGAGGCTTTGCCAGTCCGCCTCGACGATTTCCTTGATGCGGGCCAGGAAGGTCTTCATTTTGTGTCGGTGTAGGTGTTTGCCGAGCACTTCCCACAAAACGGTGACCAGCCCGCCGACCGGCTTGATGCGCATTTCATGGACGAAATGCGTCCCGCCCCGGCCGTCGGGGGTCAGCCGATAGGCGAAATCCCCGGCCAGCATGCCGCCGATGAACTCCGTGCGGATTTCCCGGCCGGGATCGAGCTTGACGATTTCCATCAGAATCCATGGATCGCTCGGCGCGCGCACGGCCACGCGAATCTGCTTGCCGATCCGGGGTTCTCGTCCGGTGGGAAAGGTGACGTCGACCGACGAGTCCTGCTGCCAGCGGCTGATTTTTTCCTCTTCGATCAGGTAGGGATACAAAAATTCCGGGGGTGCGGCGATGTCGATTTCCAGCCGGTAGGGCTTCAATCCGGCCGGATCGACGGCGCCCCGGGAAACGGCGGGCAAAAGGCACGGCACGAGGCAGAAGACGACGGCCAACAGCAATCTTTTCATTTTTCGCTGATAGCACAAGCGGGCCGATTTCGCTATCACCCGTAAGTGACCGTAACGGGCCGGCCGCCTGTTTACGGCGTCGGCGGCGGATCGGGAACCGTAAACACGACCTCCCAGATGGCGGAACCGTCGTCGATGATCAGGTGTACTTGTTTAGTCGCATCGATGGCGATGGCCACGGGTTGGTTGATGGGCCAACCGGCGTTGGGCGCGACGCGTTCCACTCGGTAGCGCCGCCAGGGACCGCCGGCATTGGTGACGTAATAAGCCTGATCATCCGTGACCAGACCATAATTGAAAGCGAGGTGGACCGCATCGTTTTCGTCCACGGTGATGGCGGTCGTCACATTGTGCGTGTAAACCGTTCCGACCTGGCTGGATTTCCAGGCGCCGGAGCGATTGGTGGCGTAAAAAACGCCTTCCTGCATACTGGAAAAAAAGGCGACATGCGCCTGGCCGGCGGTATCGACGGCCAGCCCGGCGTTTCTGCTCAGCGAGGAAAAGGAGTCGGAAACGGTTTCGATCCGCCATTCGCCGGTGCGATTGGTCGCGTAGTGCAAGGATCCGTCACTGGCGAAAAGCAGATGACTGTTGCCCTCCGCGTCCACCACGAGATTCAACCGACCGTAATTGGTTCCCGAGGTCAAGGTCTCTTGTATCCAATCCGAGCCGGTGGGAGTGGAATAGAAGTGTTGTAAGATGTCGATGGTGTTATCGGCCATCGCCAGGTGAGTCACGTCTTGCGCATCGTAAGCCAGCGAGCAGCCGGTGCCCAGATAACCGCTGTCGGTGACGGTTCTGATGGCCCAGGAGCCCGCCACTTTTTCAATGAGGTTGGTTTCGTACCAATCGGAACGCTCGTAATAAAAACAGATGCCCGGTTGATTATCACCTTTGATGGCCAACCCGTTGCCTTCCAGCGAGAGATAGGACTCGCCGGACAACGCGATCATCTGATCTCCCGACCGACTGGTCTGAAGTGCGGGCGGATCCTGGAGCAGGGTTTCGGCTCGCCAACGGCCCGAATCGTTCGTGGCATACTTCAAATAGCTGAAAGCGCTTAAATTGTTGTCCCGGGCGCCCAAGCCGGTCTGACTGGCATGGCCGTAACCGAAACGGTCGAGGGCGTAATCGGCGGTGACGATATCCCAACTCTCGACCGGATAGCGATCGTTCGTGTCCACATTGGTGGTGTCCAGGCTGTGAGAAATGGGGTTGTAGGAGGTTACAAAGGGAGAGCCGTCGGGAGCGACGGCGATGGAATTGTGATATCCCGAAATACTCCAGCGGGCGATCATGCCGACGGACCAGTCGTCGTCGTCCAAATAGCCGTAAAAGAGTTTGTTGTAGGTGATATAGTCATAATCGTCCGCATAGCCGTAGGCGCCGTTGATTGCCACGTGAAGCCGGCCGTCGGCATCGATCGTCAGGGAATGGTATGGGCCGTACGGATGCCATTCGTAACTCGTGCCGGTCTTGTCCGCCGATTCGAGGAGATAGCCCTCGACGACCGTTTGCGACCGCCACTCGCCGCCGGTGTCGGTCAAATACATGAGCCGGCCGCACGACACTTCATAGCACCAATCCCCGGACCGGTAATAGGTCAGATGGACCCAACCGTCCACGTCAGTCAGCAGCGAAGTGAAATAGTAGATGTCGCCCGAATCGTCCAAGGTGGTCGTCTGCCAATCGCCGCCGGCGTTGGTGGCATAACGCAAATCGCGGTTGGTCTGATCGACGTACGCGATGTGCGCCGCGCCGTCGGGATCCGCCGCGATGGAGGTGTAGGCGCCCACATTTCCTTCGGTATCGACGGTCGCGGTCGTCCAGGATTTGCCGGTACGGACGGCATATTTCAGATCTTGATTGGTGGCATCGTAATAGCTGATGTGGACGTTGCCGTCGGCCGCTACCGCAAGGGCGGCAAAGCGTCCGACGTCGCCGGTATCGTCGACGATTTCGTACTCCCATCCGGCGCCGCTTTGCCGGGCGTATTTCAGCCGCTGATTGGCGGCATCGTAATAAGCCAGATGCAAAACATCGTCGGCATCGATGACCATTCGCGGACTGGCGCAGCCTTGGTCAAGGTATTGGATGTCCCAGTCCACGGTTTCGGTATTTCGATAGAGAACCAGAAAATCGGGATTTTTTATCGCGGCAATGTAAATCACACCTTTGGAGTCGATGACGGTCGATGTCCCGTCCGCCCCGGTGATGCCGCCGAGAATGACCGCGTTTTCTTGCTCGGGGAGCGTTAAATCGTCATCCAATGAAATGGTGTCGTTGTCGTCATTGTCATCGTTGTCGTCATTGTCATCGTTGTCGTCATTGTCGTCGTTGTCATCATTGTCGTCGTTGTCGTCGTTGTTGTCATTGTCGTCATTGTCGTCGTTGTCATCGTTGTCGTCGTTGTCATCATCGTCGTCGTCATCGTCCGCCGTGTCATTATTATCATCGTCGTTATCGTTATCGTTGTCGTCATCGTCGCCTGACTGGTCGTCGTCTTGCACCTGATCTGGACCCGAGTCGTCGTTTTCGTCATCGGTGGCATCGTCATTTGTGTCGCTGTCGCAGCCGATCAACGCCAAGAGGAAAAACAAGGAAAAGCAGGCAAGAAAAACGGGAAGCAACGTTTGGGGAAATTTTTTCATTGATTCCTCGAAAAAGTGCTTCGGTGAAAAATCATCTTAAGTATACTGCAAAAAACATGCCAACGGAAAGGGCGTCCGGAACGGCTAAAAAGCAGGTATTTTCAGTTTTTTATTGAAAAGGGATGAGGAAAATTCAGCGGTCGCCGCCAATTCCGCTCGATTTTCCTCGCATTGAATTGGCGGCGCGGTGCCCGGCTCCTTACATCCGGACGCCGGACGAAAAATCAGCGGGGGATTTTGATCCCTTTGTCCCGCGCGACTTGTGCGGCCAGTTCGTAGCCGGCGTCGACGTGACGCATGACGCCGATGCCCGGATCGCCGTCCAGCACGCGCCGGAGCCGCCGGTCGGCCGCCTCGCTGCCGTCGCAGACGATGACCATGCCCGCATGCAGACTGTAGCCGATGCCCACGCCGCCGCCGTGGTGGAAGCTGACCCAGGTGGCGCCGTTGGCGGCGTTGGCCATCAGGTTGAGCAGGGGCCAGTCGGCGATCGCGTCGGAGCCGTCCTTCATGGCCTCGGTTTCGCGGTAGGGGCTGGCGACGCTGCCGCAGTCGAGGTGGTCGCGGCCGATGACGAGCGGCGCCTTGACGCGGCCGGTGCGCACCAATTCGTTGAATTTCAATCCGGCCAGCGCGCGGTCGCCGTAACCCAGCCAGCAGATGCGGCAGGGCAGGCCCTGGAAAGCGATTTTTTCCTTCGCCAGCGCCAACCAGTTGCGCAGCATCTCATCACGCGGAAACAGTTCCGTCAGGGCCTCGTCGGTGGCGGCGATGTCGGCCGGATCGCCGGAGAGGGCGCACCAGCGGAACGGGCCCTTGCCCTCGCAGAAGAGCGGACGGATGTAGGCCGGCACGAAACCCGGAAAGGCGTAGGCGTCGGCCACGCCTTCCTCGTGCGCGACCGTGCGGATGTTGTTGCCGTAGTCGAAGGTCACCGCGCCGCGGCCCATCAAGGCCAGCATGGCTCGGACGTGGCGGGCGCAGGTGGAGCGCGCGGCTTTTTCGTAGGCCGCAGGGTCCGCGCGGCGCAGGTTGAGCGCCTCGGCGAGGGTCAGGCCGGCCGGCACGTAGCCGTGCACCATGTCGTGCGCGCTGGTCTGGTCGGTCAAGAGGTCCACCGCGATGCCGCGGCGCAAGAGTTCGTCGAGCAGGTCAGCCGCGTTGATCTCGACGGCCACCGAAAGCGCCATGCCCTTTTCCTTGGCGGCCAGCGCCTGCCGCAGACCCGTCTCCAGGTCCGGCGCCCAGACGTCGAGGTACTTGGTTTCCAACCGGCGGCGGATGCGCTCGGGATCGACCTCGGCGAAGAGCGCCGCCGCCCCGGCCATCGTCGCGGCGAGCGGTTGCGCCCCGCCCATGCCCCCGAGACCGGCGCTGACCAGCAAGCGGCCCCGCAAATCGCCGTGGAAGTGCGTTTTCGCGGCGGCGACGAAGGTTTCGTAGGTACCCTGCACGATGCCCTGGGTGCCGATGTAGATCCACGAGCCGGCGGTCATCTGGCCGTACATGATCAGGCCCCGGCGCTCGAGTTCGTTGAAGACCTCCCACGTCGCCCACTTGCCGACCAGGTTGCTGTTGGCGATCAGCACGCGCGGCGCGTCGGCGTGGGTGCGCAGCACGCCGACCGGTTTGCCGCTTTGCACGAGCAGCGTTTCGTCGTTGTCGAGTTCCTGCAGCGCGCGGACGATCGCGTGATAGGCCGGCAGGTTGCGCGCCGCCTTGCCGCGGCCGCCGTACACGATCAGTTCCGCCGGATTCTCCGCCACGCGCGCGTCGAGGTTGTTCATCAGCATGCGCAGCGCGGCCTCCTGCTGCCAGCCACGGCAGTGCAATTCGGTTCCCGTCGGCGCGGGGATTCCCGGCCGAGGATCGATGATGCGCGGCATTTCCAGCCTCCGTGAAACAGTTCCCGATCCCGTCATTTTAGCCTTCGAAAGGAAGGGGTCAAACCATATTCCCTTGCAGGGTTTCCGAATTGCGAATTCCGATGAGGAATGAATTTGTTCCCCCGTGCGGGGGGAGCACTTTGAAAATCGAGGATGAGGTTGTCCAGGTCACGGTTCAGCCCCCCGTGCGGGGGGAGCACCCAAGGCCGTCCGATACAAACGAACTGCCAAACGGTTCAGCCCCCCGTGCGGGGGGAGCACTTTCCAGCGGCATGTGTTGAATTTCGGTCCAGCGGTTCAGCCCCCCGTGCGGGGGGAGCACGCGACCGGTGGAAGTTGGATCACTCTCGGCATCGGTTCAGCCCCCCGTGCGGGGGGAGCACGCTCGATTGAATCATTGTCTCTAGTCTGGATTCGGTTCAGCCCCCCGTGCGGGGGGAGCACTACTCTGAACTTAAGA
>JAAYVF010000032.1 GCA_012517325.1 Myxococcales bacterium
GGCAAAGAAACCGCTGACGACTGTTCGCTTCGGCTGCTAAAGCAGGCCATGACCGAACTCGGTGGGCTTAATGACCGGCTCGAACACATCTGGTCGATCGCCGGTTCGGTCAGCCAGGCGTGCAGCGAGTCCAGCAGAGTGTCGTCGGAATCCACTTGCAGAAAACGGTCGAACCCGTGATTGAGCCCGTAATCGGCGCCGAGTTGCACATTGTTGACGAACGCGGCCGTCCGGTAACCCTCTTTTTGTAAAACGCCGGGCAAGGTCAGCCATTTGGAATCGACGACGAAATCTCCGCCCGTGCAATTGCGCTGCGAACAGGCGTCATGCGGATAACGCGAGAGCAGCATGGCCGACACCGATGGCCGCGTCCAGGGAGAGGCGCTGAAAAAATTCGTGAAGAGAATGCCGCGCGCGGCGAGGCGATCGATCGCGGGCGTGGTCGGGCGATGGTAGCCGTAACAGCCCAGATGGTCGGCGCGCAGGGTATCGATGGTGATCCAAAGCACGTTGAATTTTTTCGGCGGATTTTGGCGGTCGCGCCGGGTGCCGATCTGGAGGTCCGCCCAAACCGGAACGCCGTCGAAGGGCGACGGCGGATTCGGTTGCCGGTGCGCCGCCAGGGTTGTTTCCAACACGAAATCCACGAGCTGGCCGGCGTATTGATCCAACGGGAGCACCGCGGAGGTCCACTGCGGTTCGGTGGTCGCGGCGCCGATCGTCTGTTGAAAGGCCAACTGCATGTTTTCGTTGTCGCGCAAGTAAATGGAAAAGGTGATTTCATTGGTGCTGCGCGTCCAATCCCGGCCGACGATACCGAGCGAGAAGCGGGCTTCGGCGCTCGGAGGAATCTTCGTGGAAAACGATATTTCGGAAGGCGGCGTCGCGGCGAGCCCCTCGCGGACCTCGGAGCCGAGTTGAAAAGTCCGGCGGTTGGTTTGATCGCCTTGTCGAGCCAGCACATCGTTCAGGGTGAGGGCGCGCCCTTCGACCAGAATCGGCGCCGATGAAGGTTCCAAGGCCGGCGCGGTTGTTGTGGAACAGCCGACTAATTCAGGCAGGATGAGCAGGAAAATAATTAGCCAGAAAAATATGGATGGGCGATTGGGCATCAAGTCCATCGGTCCCTCGTCGAGCCCTTTGCCTGGCGGATGCCGGAATGCTCGACCAATTTGCTCCCCAATCACTCGTCGATAATCCATAGCACAATTTGTTAAGAAATTGGAAATAAAAATTGTATCGGTTTGTCACTGGCACCCGATGTCAAAATGCATTGAGTCTTCATGATCTGGCACGCGTAATTGCCGGCTGAAAAACCAGTCGAAGATCGGAGGCCCGACGTCTGGAAAAAAGAACGGCGGCCGGGAAAGCGATCCCGGCCGCCGTTCAAGAAGCGCTTTTTTCTCAACAACCGCAGCCGGTGTCTTCCCATTCGTCCTTTTCGGCGGCGGCCGGCGCCGGCGTCGGCGAAACGGCGTCGTCGTTGTCGTCATTGTCATCGTCGTCGCCGGGCGTGTCGTCGTCGGGAGTGGCGTCGTCGTTGTCGTCATCGTCGTCGTCATCCGCCGGGCCGTCCTCGGGCGTCGCCAGATTCGAGATGTAGGAAACGAGGTTGGCGTCGTCGTAGGAACGCATCGCGAAGACGGCGGCGTCCGGCACCTCGACCTGGTAACTGACTTCTTCCCCGCCCTGAATCGGGGTCGGCGGCGTAATCGCGGTCGCGGCCGCCCAGACCTCCGGATCGCGCAAATCGGCGTCGGCCGACGCGCTGTAACGGATGTCGTAGGAAGCCGCGGTGCCGCAGTCCTCGTCGTCGCCCGGCGCGGTGAAACGAATTTCGAAGATGGCCGGATCGCCGGTTTTGTAGACCTTCAAATCGCGCACGAGCCGCGGCGGCACCGCGTCCAGGCCGTACAGGCCGCTGTTGTACGGGTCGTGATGGAAGCGCGGCCATTCGGCGTTCGACCGGTTGCCTTCGCAGGAGTTGCCCGCCGTCCGCCAGGCCCAGAAATTGCCTTCCTGGGTGACGGCCACGGTTTCCAGGGTCCGATCGCCGTCGAGGTCGCCGACCGTCACGCTGCTGGTCAGCCAGTTCTGGGTGAACTTCGGCCAGCCGGTCGGCTCGTCGAGATTCATGTCGTTGGCGTGAATGAGATAGCCGCCGGAACCGGCCATCAATTCTTTCAAACCGTCGTTGTTGAGGTCGGCGAGGACCGGGTTGACGAAGAAGTTGATGTCCTCGAAGTTTTTCCGCCAGGCGGGTTTCTTGAGGTTGTCCATCCGCCAGCCGACGATGTTGAACGCCGCCAGCCGGAAACCGTTTTCGGTCTTCTGAATGAAGCCGGCCGTGGGGAAGAAATACCAGAGGTCGTCGGAGTCGTCGAAACGGGCGAAAGTGCCGTTCGCCGTGACGCCCAGGTTGAGATCCGACCAAAGGTGTTGCACCCGCGTTTCGCCGCCGTCCCAGTGGATGAGTTGCGGCAGCCAGAAGAAGCTGCCGACACCGACGATCAATTCGCCGTTGTAACGAACCGCCGCGGGGCTGGAGGTCATGCCGATCGTCAGCGGCGGGATCGGCAGTTCGCCGCCGAGGGGCATCATCACCACCGCCGGCCAACCCGGCAGGAAGGGCCCGTTTTCGTTTTCGGTGCCGTTCCAATAAATCGCATAGACGCGGCCGGTCGCGGAGCCACTGCCCTCGCAAACCTCGGAGGTCGGCACGATCACGGCCGGGTGGGTGGAGATGTTCAAATCGGTGTGGTTGGGATCGAGAATGCCCACCACGGGGGTGCCCAGCACTTGCGCCGGCATGGTCGTGTCGCAGATTTTTTCGGGCGGCACCAGGTTGTGCGCGGCGTCTGAATACAGCGGGACGGGCCACCCGGGAACGGAGTCGGCTTTACCGTCGCTGTTTTCGTCCACGACTTTCCAGGCGTAAGCGTGCTGATCGTATGAGGCGGCGATGATCTCCAACATGCCGTCCAGGTCCAGATCGGCCAGCACCGGCGAGGCGAGGAAGGCGTTGCCGTGCCCGAAGGAGAGCGGCGTTTCGTTGTCCGGCTCCATCGCCGACACCGGGAAGCCGGCGACGAACGGGCCGCCGGAATGGTTGTCGCCGTCCGGATGAACCAAATAAACCAACCCCTGATTGGTCGCCACCGCGATGTACGGAATGCCATCGCCGAAAACCTGGCCGACCGCCGTCGAGGCGATGACGGAATCCTCGTAGGAGCGGAAAGCGGGCAACTCGACCGGGAAGCCGGGCGCTTCCTCGAAGGATTTGGTTTCCGCGACGTATTTGAACACTTCGACCGAGGGCAGGGCGGTCGCGAAAACGATTTCCAGCGCGCCGTCCGGGTCGCCGTCCAGGTCGTAGAAGATCGGGCTGGAAACGCCGGAGGCGCCGATAAATTTGGGGAACTCGGGCAACAAGCCGGTATCGGGATCATCGTCGGAATGCCAGGCGATGGCCTTGCGGATTTCGCCTTTCACCGGATCGCCGACGTCCGGCGTCCACCAGGCTTGCAGGCGCAGGGTGATGGTGAAATCGTTCGAGCCCTGCGGTTGACGATGCAGCCAGGTGTCGTCGACGAAGTCGGCGATGTTGATGGTCGAGAGGACGCCCGAGAACCGGTCGATCCCGCTGCCGCTGTCGACTTGCACGAACTCGTCGTCGTTCGGTTCCACGCCGAATCCCAACTGCAACACCCATTGGTAGGCGCGGCCGCGCGCGTAGATCTCGGCCTCGACGTCCATGGTCGGGTCTTTCGCGGGGTCGATCGTCGTCCACCAACGCGGCGCGGTGATGCGCAGGTCGGGCGGAATTCGTTCCGGAATACCGAACAACGGGTCACCCAACGCCAGCATGGCTTTGTAGGCATTGATACGGCCGTAGCCGAAATTCTGTTCCCAGCCCTCTTTGCAGCCTTGGAGGTTGAAGGCCAGGCAGGAATCCTTGATGTCGTCGGCCGTCATGTTGATGAGCTGGCGCACTTCGCCCGGCGTCAGGCGACCGAGCCCCTGGTTGCGCGCGTAGGACATCAGCAGGCCGGCGATGCCGCCGGTGTTGCTGGTCGCTTCCGACGAGCAGGCGCCGGTGACGCCCGTTGCTTCGGTGTGGGCGCCGTAGTTGGTGCAGTAGCTTTCGACGAACGCCAGGTTCGACAGATCGATCGGACCGAATTCCACCGGCGGCAGCGGCATGATCGCCTTGATCGAATAAACGTCCTCGCCGGCGGCCGGGTAGACGTGGTGGAAGCCGAGTTCATCGCCGGAGGCGGCGACCAGGAAGATGCCGGACTCGTAAGCGGCGGAATAGGCTTGTTCGCATTCGTAGCTGTAGTCGGCGACGCCCGTGGCCATGATGATGACGTCGGCGCCGAGGGACACGGCGTATTCCATGCCTTTCGTCAGCAGGTTGAACTCGGTCATGATCGCCTCGCCCGTGCGAACGACCACCACCGAGCAGTTGGGGCAAAAGCCGGGTTTCTCGCCGATGCCGTTGTCGGCGATCGCGACCGCGTCTTCCATGCGCATGTGGCCGTGCGTGCCCTCGGGAAAGCTGCTGACGCCCAGCGGCGTGTTGACGTTGCGGAAAAAGTCCCACCCGCTGATGTCGTCGACGTAGCCGTTGTCGTCGTTGTCCACGAGGTCGGAAAATTCCTCGAAAACGTCTTCCAGATCCAACCGGCCGTTGCCGTTGCCGTCGCTGAGTTGGCCGTCGTAGGCGTAATCGGCGGGGCTGAAGCGCCCGTCGCCGTTGCAGTCCCAGTTGTCGCAGATCGCGCTGCCCCGGGTCGGGGCGGGAACTTCGCCGCGGTTGATCCACGTGCGTTCGCTGAGTTCCGCGTTATCCAGCGAATTGGTGCCGTCGTCGATGACCGCGATCAGCACGGCGGGATCGCCGGTGTGCAGCTTCCAGGCCTCGGTGCCAGACATGCCGGGGATGCGGTTGATGTCTGTCGGATCGGTGGACTCGGGGTCGATCGGGTTGAAGCCCAAGAGCACGTTGGAGTTGACGTACAAGGAGACGGGAAACCCGGGGCCGACCGGAACTTCCGGACGCTGCAGATCATTGGGAATATTGGCGACGAACACGCCCAGCGTCGGCAGCGTGCCGACAAACGAGTTGCCGAACAGATCGGACAGCCCCGCGTCGACCGTCACCTGCAGGCGTTCGCCCCAGGGAAAAACGCCGTCGAGCGGCGTGAAGACCAGGGTGTCGTCGGCGACGGTCGTCGTTTGCAACGTCAGTTCGCCGTCCAGGTATTCCTCGGTTTTAAAATCGTAGATCAACAGGGACTCTTCGGTGACCGTTCCGGAATCCAAGGATTGATCGAAAACCAACACCAACGGTTCGTCGGTGAAGACTTGAAAACGGTCATAATGAGGCTGCATCGAAACCAGATCGAAGGCCGATGCCGATAGCGGGAGGAAAATGATGAAACAAGCGATCGCGACCAACGAGAGAACAGGTTGAGCCCATTTCATTTCGTTACTACCTCTGAAGCTTGGAAAGATCTTCCCCAATATCCCAGCGGGCTAAATTACCCATCCCTCGTGATTTGCGCAAGGCCAAAAAGAGCAAAGTTCTTGTTTCACCGGCGACAAATTCTTGAAATGCAAAGGGAAACATGATTCGGCCAACGGCCTTTTTGAACGCAGGTTGAAGCGAATGCCGCAACGCGGGATCGAGGCGAATCGTAAGGCGGGAAATGTAGTGAAATTGGTTCCGATAATCGGGCCGAATCTTGGAGTAATGAAAATTTCTTTGATTGTTATCGACTTGTTAGGAGGTCGCGGTGCGAATATTTCAAGTCAATTCCACAGTTTTTTACGGCTTCGGTTGACAAACGAGGGATTGCCCTTCTATAAAGTTAGCGCTATTTAACGCGCGGAAGAATCTGGCCGCTGGCGATGATTCGTGTTCCGTGAACGTTGATTTGCTTCCGTTCGTGCTTATGCGCCCAAGCGAAGTTGATACCGATAAAACGCACACTCAAGCTTTGGGCGACAGCCGTTGATCGCGCGGCGCGTTCCCGATGGCATGGCGCGCTCACACATCGTACTTCAAGGGGGTCGAGCATGTTCTCCCGGTTAATGCCCAAAAATATCGACTTCTTCGATCTGTTCGATCGTCACGCCGATACCGTTCTCGAAGCCGCGACTACCATGAAAGCCATCCTCGAGAATCTGCAAGGCCAAGAAACCGGCCAGTCGCTCGATCGCGTTTCCGAGTTGGAACACGAATGCGACGCCATCGCCCACATGGCCGTCGATCTGCTGCGGCGCAGCTTCATCACGCCCTTCGAACGCGAGGAAATCCGCGAACTGCTCTCGACCATGGACGATATCGTCGATTACATCGAGGCCACCGCGCACCGCCTGGTGCTGTACGAAATCAAGGAAGTTCCCCCGCAAACCTGCGAATTGTGCGACGTGCTGGTCAAAACCCAGGAAGAGGTCGTGCAACTGGTGCACCTGCTGCGGCAGACCAAAGCGAAGAAAAACCTCGATTTCCAACAGCATTGCAAGGAAATCAACCGGCTGGAAAACGAGGGCGATCGCCTGCATCGCTCCGGTATCGCCGCGCTCTTCCGCGACGGCCTCGACGCGCTGACCGTGATCAAGCTCAAGGAAGTGTACGAGATGCTGGAGTCGGCGATCGACAGTTGCGAGGACGTGGCTCAGGTCATCGAAGGGATCATCATCGAACACGTCGGCTGAAAGCCGCCGGCTACAACCGCAGTTTCAGAATATTGCGCCAATCCTCTTGTTCGAGGCGGACCGGATTGTTTTTGTTGTCGGCCGCCGCCACGATTTTCTCAAAATCCGTTTCCTCGATACCGAAGGCCCCGAGCCTGGGAATTTGCAACTCATCGATCCAGTCGTTCAATTGCCCGATCAGAAAATCGCAGCCCTGGTGAATGTCCTCCGGTTCGCGGCCGCTTAAAAGGTGTCCGGCCATGGCGTATTTCGCCAGGGCGGTCTTGTCGCCGGCTTCGCGATGCAGCAGCGCGTGAATGTTGACGCCGGTCGCGGCGCCCAGCAGGGTGCCGCAGGCGACGCCGTGCGGAATGGCGAAAAAACCGCCCAACGGGCCGGCCAGGCCATGGATTACCCCGAGGCCCGCGTTGGCCAGGGTCAGGCCGGAAAGCAGCGCCGCATAGGCCAGCGCGCCGCGCATCGCCACGTTGGTCGCGCCTTCGCCGCACACCGCGGGGAAGCTTTCCTTGAAGTGCAACAGGCCGCTGAAGGTCAAGGCGTCGGTCAGCGGGCTGGCTTTGGTCGAAACGTACGCCTCCAACAATTGCGTCAAAGCGTCGAGCCCGCAGGCAGCGGTCAGATCGGGCGGACAGCTCACCATCAATTCCGGATCGATGAGGGCAAGATCGGGGACGAAGTTGTCGTGGCGCAACGATCTTTTATACCCCTGGGGACCGATTCGGCTCAGGACCGCGTTTTTCGTCGCTTCGCTGCCGGTGCCGGCCGTGGTCGGAATCGCCACCAACGGCAGCCGGGTTCCCGGATGCGCGCGGCTGCCGATTTCTTCGAGGTATTCCTCCGTCGCGCCGTCCACGGTCAGCATGGCGGCGATGGCCTTGCCGGCGTCCAACGTGCCGCCGCCGCCGATGGCCGCGACGACCTCGAAGCCGCCCGAGCGATAGTGCGCGACCGCTTCGTCCACCAGTTGCGGCGACGGTTCGCCTTGCACCTCGACGCGGACCGCCTCCATTTGCCGCGCCGCCAGCGCTTCCAGCAGGCGATCCCACCGCTCGCCTTGCCGGTAGGAAGCGCGGCCCGTGACGAACAAGACCCGGCGCCCGTATTGCCGCAACAGGTCAGGCAATTGTTGAAACGATCCCGGCCCGAAGAGAATGCGCGGTCCGCGGGCAAAAACAAAATTCTGCGTGGCGTCCTGGGTCATGTTTTCCGGTCCCGTCGTTGACTACTTTTGGTAGGTTTTCCCCACCTGCCAGGCCGGGGCGATGTATTCGCCCAGCCGCCAATAGGCCGGCTTGGGGAAGGTGAACAGCATCGGGTTGATTTTCGTCCAGTCGGGCTGGCCGTCGACCAGGACTTCCTCATCCGCGTGCACCGCGACGATTTCGGCTAAATAGGCGGTGTCGACCCCCTGCGGGACCGTGCGGATGAGGCGGCATTCGGCCGCCAGTCGGCAGCCTTCGATCATCGGCGCGTGTGCCAATTCGCCGGTGAAGGTCTGAAACAAGCCGCTTTTATCGACCTTGTGGCCGGAAACCAGACCGCAGTGATCGGTGACGATCACCCACTCGGGCGGCGGCAGATTGATGCTGAACTCGCCCTGTTTCTCAATTAATTGGGCGGTGAGATGCTTCGAGTCGAGTCCGCAAACGACGACGGGCGGCTTGAAGTTGGTGATGCCGACGAAGGCGGCCGGCATGAAATTGGCCCGGCCGTCCTGTGCGGTGCCGATCAGCACCAGCGGCATCGGGAAGATGAAAGGCCCGGGAGCCAATTTGATTTTCGCCATGATTCGTTCCTCGCGGAGGTTGGGTATCTTCGACGAGCCGGCCGTTCAGCAGCCGCACCCGCCGCTGTCATTGTCGTCGTTGTCGTCGTCGGCGACTGTGTCGTTGTCGTCGTTGTCATCATTATTGTCGTCGTTATTGTCGTTGTCGTCGTTATCGTCGTCGGTGGTGTCGTCGTTGTCGTCGTTATCGTCGTCGGTGGTGTCGTCGTTATCGTCATCGTCGCCGGTGGTGTCGTCGTTGTCGTCATCGTCGTCGTCCAGGTCGTCGTCGCCGTACGGGCCGTCGCCGGGCAGGATGCCGTAAAAGACGTTCAGCCAGTAGCCGAGAACGTAATCGAAGCCGGAGCCGACGAACGTCTGGTCCTCGTAGCCGCTGCACGACACCGCGAAGACGTCGCCGCTTTGCCAGTACATGTCGGTCCACGGGCGGTCCTGCAACTCGCGCGCCTCGGCGGTTTGCGGATCGATGTTGATCAGATCTTCGAGCCACGGGATGTTGTGCAGGAATTGATCGGCCCAGACGGAGAAGGGGTCGAGCGGCTGATCGGAGCAGACGACCGGCCGCCGGTAATTCGGCGCTTCCCAGAAGTCTTGCAGCACCTTCAGGTTGTCGGCCGCGATCTGTTCCATTTCCGTCTCGTCGCAGTTGCCCAGGCGCAGGCAGCCGCCGACGTGCACCGCGTCGAAGAACGGGTTCAGGATTTCCTTCGTCGACGGTCGGTTCCACCGTTGGTGCAAGTCCCAGATTTCCTGCAGGCGGACGCGGTCGGGCCAGAGGCGGAAGATCGACTGCAACGTCAGGTAACGCAGGTTGTTGCCGAAAAATTCGCGGTAGCGGTTGTAACCAGACCAGATGTCGACGGCGAGGAAGGGCTTCATGGCGACGTATTGCTCGTCGAGCAGGTTCCAGTAGTATTCGTCGTCCAGGACGTGCGCGGCGATGACCAGCCAGCCCAGGCGCATCAACGGGCCCACGTAGGCGGCGCCGTTGCCGGTGTATTCGCCGTTCTGGTCGGTGATGTTCCAGCGGTTGTTGGTCAGCATTTCGACGATTTCAGCCATCGCGTTGCGGATGATTTCCTTGGTCGGCTCGTCGTCGATCGCGTCGTAGGCTTGCACCATCCCGAACATGTAGCCGCTGTACTGGTCGCGGCTGGTTTCGTCGATCCAGTAATAGCCTTCCCATTCGCCGGTGCCCAGCACTTTTTCCGGGCCCTTGCCGCCGGTTGATTTGACGTTGCAGTTCCAGGGCATTTCGTCGGGACCGGCGAAGCGGCCGATGTAACCCGGCGTGCCGGTAATGTCGTGCGCCGACTGCATGTACTGCACCATGTCGATGATGTTCTGCCGCGCCCCCTCGTCGCCGGTGATGCGGTAGCGGAGCGCCTGGCTGCCCAGGTACTCGCCGCTCCAGATCATGCTGTCGCCCTGGTAATTCAGGCAGGAGATTTCCGATCGCGAGGCGTCGGTGAAGGTGACCGCGCCGGTCAGGGCGCCCAACGGCGTGATCACCCAGGTGTCGATGTAGTCCTGGTAATCGTCGGCCTTGGCTTGCAACTCGGGATCGAAGGTTTGCGCGCCGGCCATCGCGGGAGCGAGGCACAGCGACAGCAGGACGAGCGCGAACAGGGTCTTGATGGCCTGGCGAAACATCGGGAATCTCCTTGCGGATAGGTTGACCGGTACCGAACCTCTATTAGGGCGGGTGGCGCTTCGTTTGTCAAGAAAACGCCGGACCGCGGTTGCCGCCGCGGCGCCGATCGGCGAAACTGAATCGTGATACCACGAGGAGCGATCATGGCCGAGGCGGGTTTTCGTAAGGTGGAACGCGATCGGGAACGGCGGTTCGGGTCGCCCGGAATTCTGTTGGCCGGTTATACGGCGGCCGAAGCGGCCGCGATCCGCGCTTTGTTGGATCGGATCGGCGCCGCCGCCGTGCCGCTGGTCGCCTGCTCGGCGGCGTTGCTGGAACGGACGGTCGCGGACGCGTTGACGGCCGTCGACCCCGGCGAGCCGGCGGGCCCGGGCCAGTTGCCGCGGGTTTTGTTGATGTCCGGCCTGACGGGCGAGGAATTTCACCGCCTGATGGACGAGTTCGGCGAAACCGGAATGCCGCGTCCGATTTTCGCCGCCGCCACGCCGACCAACCTGCAGTTCACGGTCAAACAATTGCTGATCGAGCTGCTGCGCGAACAACGGGCCATGGCCGAAACGCGCGCCGCGCCCCGCCGCGAAGAGTGACTCACTCGCCGCGCCACACGCTCTTGATGTTGACGAATTCGCGACAGCCTTCCACCGACAACTCGCGCCCGTAACCCGAAAGCTTGACGCCGCCGAACGGTAGGCGGGGGTCGGATTTCACCATCCCGTTGATGAAGACGCAACCGGCTTCCAGCTCACTGTATTAGCTTAGCGACTTTGTCCCCTGTAACTGCTTAGCGATTATGTCCCCCATGAAGAAGGACATGATTTCGATGACTCCCAAGGAGTTACAGCGGATGAGGTTGCTGGTCTGCGTCCTGGAGGGGCAGCTGCCCC